>CATFLP010000028.1 GCA_949514915.1 Methanobacteriota archaeon
GTTCTAATGAACAAGAAACTAAATTCCTTCCACAAACTTCTCCTATTTTTTTACCAACTTCAGTACTTCCCGTGAAACTGATTTTGTTTATTTTACCTTCATCAACGGCATCTATGATGTGTTGACCAGCACCGCTTCCTTTCCCATGAACTAAATTGATAACACCATTTGGTAGTCCTGCTTGATGCATTATTCTTGCTAGTGCGAATGAAAGCAAAGGAGAATCTTGTGGAGATTTCCAAACACAGGTATTTCCACACATAATTGCTGGAATCATTTTCCAGAATGGAACTGCAGACGGGAAATTACAAGCATTAATGATTCCACAAACACCCAAAGGCCTTCGATATGTGAACAATTCTTTGTTAGGTAATTCAGAATTTACAGTTTGTCCGTAAAGTCTACGACCTTCAGATTGGAAGAAGAGGCAAGTATCAATCGCTTCTTGAATTTCTCCCCCACATTCTTTTATTGTTTTACCAATTTCACGAGATTGTAGGCGAACTAAATCTTCCTTGTGTTCCATTAGTAGCCTACCCATGTTTCCTATAATTTGACCCCTTGTAGGAGCAGGAGTGTTTGACCATTTTGTAAAAGCAGACCTTGCTGCAGAAATGGCATCATCAACATCTTGTTTTGTTGACAACGGAAAAACCCCTAAACAATCATTTTTATTTGCTGGGTTAATACTTTTAAATGTTTTTTGATCACTTGCAACTTTCAATTGTCCATTAATAATATTATATCCTTTTACACAGGGCAAATTGGTTTCATTATTAGATTCAATGAAGTCTAAACCGGTTTCAAGTACAGCGGGCATAGCACGTCCGAAACAACTCACAATGATGAACTTGATGTAATTAAGGCACTTAGAAAACAGTGGGTTTAAGGATTCCCTAAATTTAACGATGTATGTCGGAGAGAGTTATATGGCTGCTAAAGGTTCGGATACATTACAATTGAGAATTGCAAAAGCAATACCTAGTGATGTAGGTTTTGGGAGAGCTAGGATTTCAAGTGATAATGAACTTGGATTAAAACCTGGAGATATTATTGAAATTAAGGGAGAAAATGGATTAACTGCTGCAACATATTGGAGAAGCCGACCAGAAGATAGTAAAATGGACATTGTAAGAATTGATGGAATTATTAGAAAAAACGCTGGAGTTTCATTAGGAGATAAGGTAGAAATAAGAAAAGTAGATGTCGTTCCTTGTAAAAAGTTAGTATTATCTCCAGTGATGGTAAATAAGCCAAATAAGAAACCATCTGCAATGCAATTTGGCCCAAATATAGAAGGTTTCGCTCGAAGAGGTTTGAATAAAAGGCCCATTGTTGCAGGAGATAGAATATTTATTCCAGGAATTACATTATTTGCTGAAACATTACCTTTTGCTGTAAGGTCTACAACACCTAAAGGGATTGTACAAGTATTGCCAGAAACTGAAATAGTAATCAAAGAAGAACAGTTTGACGAAGAATCATCTGCAGATTCGGAAGGAATTACTTATGAAGATATAGGAGGTATTGGTAATCAACTACAAAAAGTTCGAGAAATGATAGAACTACCATTGAAACACCCAGAATTATTCAGAAGATTGGGAATAAGTCCACCTAAAGGAGTTTTATTACATGGCCCACCTGGAACTGGAAAAACAATGATAGCAAAAGCAGTTGCAACAGAGACAAATGCTCATTTTAAATCAATTAATGGTCCTGAAATAATTAGTAAATATTATGGTGAATCAGAAAAACAACTTAGAGAAATTTTTGACGATGCAGCTGAAAATTCACCTGCAATTGTATTTGTAGATGAATTGGATAGTATCGCTCCAAAACGTGAAGATGTTACTGGGGAAGTTGAAAGAAGAGTTGTGGCACAATTGTTAACTTTAATGGATGGAATGCAAGGAAGGGACAACATTGTCGTAATTGGTGCAACTAATAGAAGAGATGCAATAGATCCTGCTTTAAGAAGGCCAGGAAGATTTGATAGAGAAATCGAAGTAGGGGTTCCAGATAGAAATGGCAGGGCTGAAATTGTAGATGTACATACAAGAGGAATGCCATTAAGTGATGATTTTGACATAGAATGGATTTTAGAAAATACTTATGGATTTGTAGGTGCAGATGTTTCAGCATTAGTTAGGGAAGCTGCAATGAAGGCATTACGAAGATATCTTCCAGAAATAGATTTAGATGCAGAAGTAATTCCTCCAGAAGTATTAGAAAAAATGGAAGTAATTATGGATGATTTCAAATTAGCGATTAGAGAAGTTGAACCTAGTGCACTACGTGAAATTTATGTTGAAGTGCCAGAAACAGGATGGGATCAAGTTGGGGGCTTAGAAGAAATTAAAAATAGATTAAAGGAAAGTGTGGAATGGCCTTTAACAAAACCCGAATTGTTTGAACATTTTGGAATTAAACCTCCGAGAGGGATTGTATTATTTGGAGCACCAGGAACTGGAAAAACATTGTTGGCCAAAGCAATAGCAAATGAAGCTAAAGCAAATTTTATTTCAGTTAAAGGGCCTGAAATGATTAGTAAATGGGTTGGAGAATCAGAAAGAGGAATTAGAGAGATTTTTAAGAAAGCAAAGCAGGCATCACCATCAATAATTTTCTTAGATGAATTTGAAAGTATTGCTAATGCAAGGTCTTCTTCGGGGATGGACGGAGGAAGTTCCCAATCAGGAAACAGGGTGGTAAACCAATTACTGGCAAGTATGGATGGTATAGAATCTTTAGATGGAGTAATTGTTGTCGCAGCTACGAATAGACCTGAAATGATTGATCCAGCATTAATTCGTAGTGGTAGATTTGAAAGAGTTTTACACGTACCTCCTCCAGATTCAAAAGCAATCAAGGAAATTTTTTCTATTCACACAGAGGGTATGCCTTTAGGTAAATTCAATTTGGCTGATATTTCAAAGAAAATGAGTGGATATACGGGTGCAGATGTAGAATCCGTATGTAGGGAAGCGGCTCTAACTGCTATGAGGGAATCCAAGAAAACAGTTACAAAGAAACATTTTGAAACAGCATTAGGAATGGTAAGGCCTACTGTTAATGATGATATGTTAGAATATTATAAGAAAATGGAGTCTTTACTAGTTAGTGGGCTATCTACAGTTCGTAGAGGAAAGGACACCCAAAGAGGCATGGAATCAGTTTGAGGTGAGATAAATTAGTATTACTGTTTTTGGATATGAACTTGTAGGTAGAGATGTTTACGATAGAGGTGAAGAATTATTAGGAATTGTTACTGAGATTCATATTAATTATGGTAATGGAAATGTAGAATTTATTTGTGTTAAATTAGTAAATGGGATTAATTCAGATAAATTACCTTGGAACGTTACTGATGATGTCGTACAGGTTCCCCCAAGTGAAATAGATCGGATAGAAGGCTCAATTTATCTAAGAAGATAGTCTAATCATGACCTAGTAAGCGTATTAAGGCAGTCAATACCGTCGCTCTGTTAGCGCTTGGCGCTGGGTGTTAGTGTTGGCCAGAAAGAAATTTAGAAAAATTCAACGCCGTGCCCTTATTTCTAGTTTTTATTTAGCGCTATTATTCCTTGTATGGCTTTTACTTTCAAGTTATATTAATTTAGGGAATACAAAACAATTATCTGCATATGATGATGATTGGGATGATATTTCCGAGTTTAGAAAAGAGATTTCAAATTTAGGAATTGATACTAAAAGTTTAGTTTCAAGTCCTTTATTATTGAATGAAATAGAGAATCCTACGAATACTACATTTGTAATTAGTGGAGTTGAAAAAGATACATTTTCATTACCATCTATTGGTTCAGATTCAGGATTTATTAGTTTTAGTGAACCAGAAGGTTATAGTGGCTCTGAAATTTCAGCAATTACAAGTTTTGTAGCTAGGGGAGGAACTGTAATTGTTTTAGATGATTTTGGCTATTCTAGTGGAATTGCTGATGAAGTAGGGATTAGTTATAGTAATCATCGATTATATGATGACGAATATGCTGTAGAATTAGATTATAATTATGTGTGGATGAATATTAGCCAAAATCATACAGATTGGGAGGACTCAGAACAATTTCATATTGGGCATTCAAGATGGCATCAGGGAACAGATCCAACGGGTACTGGAATGCATCCATGTTCCATATGGTCTGAAAGTGAGATAGTCTTTGCCACTAAAGAAGAAGCAGGTTTATGTTCTCATCATTATAATTCTACAAGTAAAATGATTGATTATAGTCCCGATTATAATTTGTTGTTAAATGCCCCTTCTGCATTTGAATCTATTGAATTTTCAGGTGATTTCTCATATTATGAAGCAGTAGGTCGTTCAAGTCCTCAATCATATTTGGATTTGAATGATGATGGAAAGGTAACTCTTGAAACTGAAACAGCACAATCTGAAGCAGATGCCCAAGGTCCATTTGATGTATATATTGAAACATGTGATTCATCAGATTGTGCAGATTCTCGAGGAGGTAGAATATATTTTATCAGTGATGGAAGTGTATTGATTAATGCAATATATGATTTTGAATCTGCTAATTCAGGAGAATATGATGAAGATGGTAAATCAATTGCAAATATCCCCGTAAATGATAATAGAAAATGGATTTTAGATGTAATTGCTGAATCTGCATTAACTGCAAATAATTTTACAAATAAAGATGCAATTTTCGCAAGTAGTGATGCCATGGTAATTTTTGATGAAAGTAGACATAGTCAAAATGTATTATTTACAGATGCATATAATTTAATTTACTTTTTATTGGTGTATTTAACTGGAGATGGGATTGGAATGTTATTATTATTTATTTTATTATTTTTAGCATTTGAAGCAGTTCTAATCAAAAAAACAGACCCTGAACCATGGAGACATATTTTCAATATTATTTATTATGGGTTTGGAGATGCAAAAAGATATGGATATTATACAAGAACTAACAAAATTAAGCAGGTGTTTTTATCAAGAGTTCGGAATTTAAATGCATTGTCAAGGGAAGAATTCGATAGAATGCCAGCCCAACAACTACAAGAATTGATAAAAGATCCTCAATTAATAAAATTTGTTTTTGAGAATAAGAAATATGATTTAGAACAAACAGTTGCAATAGTTAAAAGAATTAAAGCGTGGCAAAAGAGTTGATAGTAATGTGGACAAGGAAAGCAGCATTTAGTATTACAGGAGGAATCTCTCTTGTATTAATAGGAATGATGATTTCTAATTTTCAGTTAATGGTAATTGGATTAACATTTGTAGCATTTACAGTATTAAATGGATGGATAAAAGGTCATGGGAATGTTGAGGTCCAAAGAATTTTATCTGCAGATAATTTGTATAAAGGTGATGACTTATTTGTAGAATTAAGAATTACTAATCGTTCTATGAGACGTACACAACAATTAGAGATTTATGATAATGTACCACATGAAATGAAGTTAAGAAGTGGTTTAAATTACATGAGAGTTAATTTAGGTCCAGGACAGAGTACAAGGATAAGATATTCACTAAGGTGCCCATTAAGAGGACATTATTCAATTGGTCCGATTAGCATTAGATTTAGAAATACATTTAATTTATTTGCACAAGAAATGTTTGTTAGCCATCATAGTGATTTAATTGTATTTCCACAAGTCAAAGATGTCGAAGAGGCATTTATACGCAGTAGAACTCCTAAAATGTATACTGGTGCATCAACATTAAGAACTCCTGGGCCAGGTTCAGAATTTTACAGCCTTAGAGAATATGTGACTGGAGATCCTTTCAAAAATATCAACTGGAAAGCTTTTGCTAGAACTGGAGAATTAATGGTAAATGAAAAGTGTCGTGACGCTGTAACAGATTTATTCATAATTTTAGATAGTCGAGATATTAGCAGAATTGGAACAGTTCTAAAGAATCCACTTGAAATGGGAGCAGTTGCCGCAGCTTCTTTAGCAGCATTTTTTATCAAAAGAAGAGACAGTGTTGCGCTTGCAATTTATGATGATGGCGTATCATATCTTCCTGCAGACACAGGAGACAAACAATATTTCAAAATTTTGAGTAGTTTAGCAGGAGTGGTTCCAAAGGGGAAAATGCCTCTCCAAGCAGTTACAAATTCTCTTGCACCTAGGTTTAGTAGAGGTTCTCCAGTATTTATTATTAGCAGTATTGAGGGAGATGGAACAGTACCTAATGCAGTACGTGATTTAGTTGGGAGAGGACATGAAGTTACAATATTATCACCTTCAAGTCTTGACTTTGAAAGGTTGGTAAGTAGGATTCCTCGAATGAGTTATGAAGTTCTCAAATTAGAGCGTCAAAATAGACTGACGGGATTAGCAGGCTTTGGAGCATCAGTTATTGATTGGATGCCAGATGTTGAATTATCTCAAGCATTACTGCAAGTAAAGGACATTTGAGGTGTATTAAATATGGCAGATGATGTACAACCCCAACAAGAAGGAATGCGAACATTACATTTGAGGTTATTAAGAATTCAATGGCAAGTTGTAACGTTACAAGTGATTAGTACTATTGCGTTGCTGTGGATGTATCTTAAAATGGTTGATTTGTATATTGTTGATTCAATAGATCATGCTCTTGCAATAGAATTTTTCGACACTCAATTAAGAACTGCTAATTTAGAAATGCCTTTACCTGCTTGGTTAACTGGGGAAGATGCTATTGGATTAACAAAGTTCTATCCAATAATGGTATTGAGTATTGTAATTGGTGGAGGAATTGCTACATTAACATTTCAAAATCCTGTAATTCAACGTAGGGTTCGATTAGGATTACTCTTGGCATTTGTGATTTGGTTATTTGGCCCATTTATGATTAAATGGTTATTTTCAAATTTTGGAAAAGGAGAATGGTGGATTCCTCCTGATGATTCAGTAGAATCTCTTTTCAAAGGAGTAATTGTGGTATTGGAAGTAATATTAATTGGAATTTATATTATTCCTTTAGTATTAGGAATTCGCGGTATTTGGGGTCTTTCAAAGAATGCTATAGCTTGGTCAACTGGAATAATGCTATTATTTTTAATCTTACATGCATTATTAACATTCCAAATTGTAGAAGATTTATTATTTGGAGTAACAGGAGATGGATTAAAGAAAATACCCTCATTAGCAGGAGAACCAACAATTTTAGGATTAATTAGTCCAAATCAATTTAGTCTTTTACAACTTTCATTGTTATTGATAATCTTCCAAGAATCGTCAATGGGTGTTATAAGATATCTTGAATATGCATTTAGATTACCAGAAACATGCAAAAAAGATCCTGAATATGTCACTCAATTTTATAATTTATTAAATGGTCATATGATTCAAACAATAGTTTTAATGAGTCTATGCGGAATTACTACAATCATTGCTTTGGGATTCCATACTCTTCTTTTATCTATTGTAGCAGCTTTACCTGGTGATGGTCAATGGGCATATCAGATTCAAGAATCTATTGAACTTGAATTGACTTATGGTTTGGTCATTTCAGCAATGTTATTTTTATTATTATTAGCTGGTTTAAGGTACATTTTACCATGGCAAAGAATAAGTGGAATAATCGAATCATTATATCAAAAAAGAGACGAGGTTTCTCCTCCTCAAGAAGAATATTAATTATTAAAATACTGAATAATTCTTCCAATTATTTCAGCAAGTGATAGTGCAAATAATGGAGCCAAACAAATTCCAAATAAGATATTCAATCCTTTTGATAATTCTAAATTATTTGAAATTAATATTATTAGTGAAATAGAAATAATTATTGAAAAAATCAAACCAAAACGTTCTAGATAAATGGGGTATTTTTCCCCTAATGTTTCAGTTCTCCCCATTAATGTGAGCTGATTTAGCTCTTTATCCATATAATTCACCTCAAATTTCGAAATTATCTAATTCATTATTTAATTCATCTAAAGAATCATCATCATCATCATTTTCTGGGTTAATATTTCTCCTTTCCCAAGCATGATCTAATTTTGCTAATTCTGCTTCAATAGTAACTCTATTATCTTCTTCAAATGATTTTTCTGGTATTTCATCATCGTTTGCTTTTGGAATAGAGACAGTTTCCATTGAAGTCCACCCATCTTCATTGTTTACTGTATCATTGCTGACTTCAACGCTTTCAGCATTACTAGCATTATGAGGATTTAACTCACGAATAATTTCATCAGATACTGTTGGTCTTTCAGATTCTAATTTTACATCTTCGTGTGGCAAAAGTCCATCTTCTTGGAATCTCCATAGTGATGTTGGCTTTTTTGAACTAAAGGTAAGGCCAGTGTCATCTAATTGCTTCATTGCTTCATCTAATGATTTTGCTGTTTTTTCCATGAGTACTGCAGTTCCTGCATCTCCTTCATCTGCTTCAAGATAAATCGAATCCAGAGCAGATTGTATGGTTTCTCGTAAATTATTTGCAATATGTGGCAATGCTTCAGGTCTATTACACAGTGCTTCAAGTCGGTATAATGTATCTTTAGGAACTCCCAATTCTTCAAGTTGGGTAATCATTTGTCTCATTTTTCTTAATAGAGTTGTTGATCTTTCAAATTCATCAAGTAATCCTTCTAAATCTAAAACAACTAATTGAACAATTTCTTTTAATTTGCTTTCAAGTCTTTGCCTTACTGACCAATTAGTTAATCCTCTAATTGTATTCGCAGTCTCAGGTGTTTGAGATTCTAATAAATCCATAACTTCGCTTGATAATAAGTATCTTGGGGTTTTAGCAACATTATCTACATTATGTTGAATAATTGTTAACCCTCTTTCAATGGCTCTATCCATTAATGTTAAACTAAATCCTAAATCTCTCATTCTATCTAGTCTTTGCATAATTGGTGCTAGGGATGAAAAACCATGATCTTGTCCTAATAGGGCTTGAGCCAATGGTTCATCCCTTAACTTCGCTCTGATAATTCCAGCTTCGTTTATATCTTCTAGAGCAGCATCATGAGCATCTCTCAATGATTCTGCAGTTGAAATCAAATTATTTACTTCAGTTTCAGCTTCGGATCTTCTTGCACCTAAATCTCCCAATTCTCTCATTATTCTTCGTCTTTCTTCACCTAATTCTCTAACTTCTGCATGTAGATGCCCTAGACGCCTTTCAGAATCAAGGAAATATGCTCTTTCTTCTTCCATTAATTTTCTATGTGATTTTGCTTCAGCATCCAAATCTTCTAGTTCTTTATTTTGGCTTTCAATTCTCCTTTCTAGTTCATTAGAAATCGTTGTAGCTTGCCTGTGTCTTTCTCTTTGAGCTTCTAGTTGATCTGCAACCATTCTATGTCTTCTATCATCAGCATCAATTGATGATCTCAATTGTCTTAATCTAATATCTCCAGCTTCGATTTCTGATTTTAATTGGATTTCTTGTTCTGAAAGTTTGCTAACCATTCTTTGTAATTCTTCTCTACTTTCTGATTCTCCGACAGCCTGAGAGAGTTCTTCTATTCTTTTTTCTACTTGATTTTCTAATTCTTTAATTCTTTGAGTTAGACTTTCATTTCTATTCAATGCTAATTCTTGACCATTTGTGGCTTCTCTCAACTCAATTTTAAGTTGTGAGATTTCATCGACATTATTTGAATTTAATTTTTGCATTTCAGAGATTCTCACACGCATACCATCAACTTCAACTTTAGAAGCATTATAGGATGCTTTCACATCATCCCTTTGTCTTTCCATTCGCCCAACTTCTTTAATTAAACGCGCTTGCTCTTGTTTGATTTTATCATATTCACCAGAATCTACAACTGATGTCGGCATTAACATTTTACCAGTTTGTGCTTTTGGAAGTAGTTTGGCACCTGTAGATTTTTTCTGTTTAAGAGTCCAATTAGTTAAACCTTCATTGAGATCTTCAATTCCAATGGCAAATCCAAACATTTTCATTAATCTTTTATTAATTTGTTTTTCTCTATCCTTCGATCTTGTTCTGGCTTTAGCAATATTTGTACAAAATGAATTTAAATTAAACTTAGGAGTAGTATTAAGGTGATTTTTCAATCTGCCTACTTTTGGTAAGGAGTATAACGTTAATTTTGCTTTAGGTGCAGTTGAATTATAAGCAACTTTAGAAATAGATAGTGGCTTTTCTGAACGTGCACCAACGGGAATACCATTACAGAGGAGTATGTCTAGGGAATCTTCTTCATTTTCAACTCTAATATAGCCATTGATTTGTTCAGCATTTCCTCTAGAAAACATAGAAAGTAGATTATCTAAACCTCCTTTTCTTTCAAGAGTGTTTAACCCTTCTTCAAGCATACTTCCGTCATCGTCAGCGATATTTGATGTCGGTTGTGCTTCTAATTTGGCAATTGAATCAATTAATATTGCATCGTGATCTGCTCCATCAGATACCCAGGCAACAACATCTAAATCATCAACTCTAATCATCATTAATGATCCATCTTGCATATGCATTGTTACCCTGTTAAGTGTTGGCAATTCTAATTTATTTACGAATTTAGTAGTTCGATCTAATTCTGTTTTTATTGTTGCTGCAACATCTTCAACTTTCCCAGGCATTTCTCCTTTTGAATGTATGACCATTCCTTGTTGAGACGCTAGGGCGCCGATTACTGATGCCTTTTCAGTAAGAGTATCAACAAATGAACTAGCCTGTAATGAGTCAAAACCATCAGTGAATGATTGTCTTGTTGAAACCCATGTTAAAGAATTTAAATCATAGAATGCAGCTGGAATTAAAATAGCAACTTCTGCAAATTCTTTTTGTGTCCATGTATGTCTTATTGTTTTCAATTCATTTTTCTTATTTAATTTTTTAAGTTCCTCAATGGCATCTTTTGCTCCAACATAATTTTTCTTTTTACCAGATTGAACAATACATCCAACAACTTCCTTACCTGCGATTAGACGATATCCACAGGGAGTTTTTGATTTTGGTAAAAAATAACTAATGACTCCATAATCAATTTCGCTACTTTTCATTTCCAGATCTGGTTTTGTACCTTTCTTTTCATTATTTCCTATTGGTAAACTAAACATTTTTTCCACCTATATTAATTGAGCAATTGCTTCTTTTTTTGTATTCAATTCATAACTTAAACGACCCAGATTTGGATTTTCAGAAGTTAATATTCCAATGTATTTCCGATCGGGTAGTGCGCATAAAAGAATACTTCCATTTGCGGATTCAATCCAACACTGATTTGCATCCCCCATATCAAATAATTTAGAACTCATATCGAGTGTTTGTAACAGCCCGCCAAAGTCCATGAATGAAACGTCTTGTCTATTAGTACTATAAGTTTGCATCAATTCATTACCAATATTATCGATAATTGCTGCAAATTGAACTCCTGGGATTTGACAAAATGATGCCAATAAACGTTGTAACATACTGTCTCAAATCGAATTAGTATACACACTAGTTCAAGATATTTGGGGCTGAATAGCTTTTAATTTACTAATTCTTTAAGAAATAAAATTAAGCCAAAAATAATTTTTTATTGTATTTTCCAATTGAAAAATTAAAATTTAAATTGAATAATTGTAAATAAGGGCATTTTTCCAAACAATCAAATCTAAATTATATCAGCGAATAGCATGGACCCACGAAAAGTAGTCAAATTAGCTTATGATTCGATAGGTCCTGAATTTGGAAAAAAACGTAAAAATACATGGGACTTTGTAGTAGATTGGTTAGAGAAATTACAATTAAAACAAACAGATAGGCCTTTGAAATTATTAATAGCAGGTTGTGGAAATGGAAGACATGTAAAATTGGCAAATGATATGGGCTTTGATGTATTTGCTGTTGATATATCCCCTAATATGGTAAGTGCTACAATTCAATCTGAGATTGAAAATGGAAGAGATGGCTCAAATATTTCAGTCTCTGATATTTGTGATTTACCTTTTCCAGATCATGAATTTGATGCAATAATGTCAATTGCAGTTTTACATCATTTGCCATTTGATTTATGTGAAACAGCATTTTGTGAATTTTCAAGGGTTTCAAGTACAAGGGGAGATATTCTGATTTCATGTTGGGATCCTTCAGCACCTTCTGTAGTTAAAGGTAAAAGAGATGCAGAGCAAAAAGATGTTGTATGGGTTTCTTGGACGTTGCCAGATTCATCAATAGTTTCAAGATATTATCATGTCCCTGAAATAGATGTTAGAATGAAATATTGGGAAGAAATTAAAGGCTTGAAATGTAATCATTTTGAATTAAGAAATTTCAATCAATTATTTTATTTTTCTAAGTTAAAATCCCCCGATGAATTGAAGCGTTAGATTCTGTGCGGGTATTAATGTCGGCTGTTGAAGTTTCGCAATGTTCTCGTTGCCGAAAACCCGCTATTATATTTCAAGAATATTCAGGTCAACATTATTGTTCAAGTTGTTTAATTCGTAGTGTAAGAAAAAGAATTGGGAAAGAATTACGTAAACAATTAATACTTCCAAAAAGTGATAAAAATGAATTAACAACAATTATGGTTGCTGTTAGTGGAGGAAAAGATTCAGCAGTACTTTTAGAAACTTTACATCATTTTTTAAAAAATAGAAAAGATGTAAAATTAATTGCTGGTTGTGTTAATGAAGGAATAGAGGGATATAGGAAACCTTCAATGAAATGCGCAGAAAAATTAGCGAATTCACTTGATATTGAATTTAGAACTTTAAGTTACAAATCATTAGGGTTCGATGATATGGATAATGTAGTTAAAATAATGCCTAATATTAGTGAAAAACATGAAGAAGCAAAAGGGATGTCTCCTTGTTCATTTTGTGGTGTATTCAGGCGTCAAGGAATAAATAAATTAGCATCAGAAACTCAAGCAGATTATGTTGCTCTTGGGCATAATTTAGATGACATGGCTCAAACTGTATTGATGAATTTACAAAAAGGAGATTTAGATAGAACATTAAGGTTGGCACCTCATTCATGGTCACCAATTAAAGGAATGGCACCAAGAATTGTTCCAATAAGGTGGATTCCAGAACAAGAAGTACAAGCATATGCAATGTCAATGGATTTACCATTTCATGATGATGAATGTCCTCATTCACATCAAGCATTACGAATATTGCATAGAGATATTGTTGCAAGGATGGAAGATGCAGTACCAGGCACAAGACATGGTTTAGTTCATTCATCAGATTCAGTTAAAGAAATGTATATGAAAAATAAAACACCAGATGAAGAGGAATTTACTAAAGTTGCTAATAATTGTAAATCATGTGGACAAATAACAAGTCAAGAGATTTGTAAAGCATGCATCATGAAAAAATGGTTAATTGAGTGATTATAATTTCAAATCAATAATTACTGGTGCATGATCACTAACAATTAACCCCCCTTCACGATTTATTTCAGCATTCGTGATTGATTTAACTGCGGCTTCATTAGCTAGGAAATAATCAATTCTCCATCCTCTATCAAGAATTCTTGCTCTTCCCCTATTTGACCACCAAGAATATGGTCCCTTTTTCTCACCGAAAAAAGTTCTACAAACATCAGTCCAACCGCATTCTAGTAATCTATCAAACCATTCTCTTTCATGTGGTAAAAAACCAGATGTCATTTTATTCCCTGACGGATTCCAAATATCATTTTCTGTATGTGCAATGTTTAAATCTCCTGCAATAATTACTGGTGTATTTAGAGAAACATACTCATTAAGCCAAATCAAAAAATCTTCCATCCATTTTTCTTTATACATTTGTCTTTCAACTTTTGAACTTCCACTGGGTAAATATGTGTTGATTAATGTCAAATCCCCATGTTTAGTTACAAGAATCCTTCCTTCTTCATCAGAGTCATTTCCTTTTCCCTTTTTAATAACTTCAAATGTATTATTTGAAAATGTGGCGACCCCCGAATAACCTTTCCTTAAGGCAGGATGCCAAGAATATGTCATGTCAAGTGGTGGAGTCCAATTTTTTGGTAATTGTTCTTCTAGACATCTAATTTCTTGTAGCATTAAAACATCAGGTTTCATTTCTTCAATAAAATCATCTAAACCTTTCCGAATTGCAGCTCTGATACCATTTACATTCCATGAAATAATACGCATATTCTCACAATAAATTTCCAATTAATCGTTCTAAATTTTGGTTTCTTCCACAATAATGGCATTGTAAGATAAGAGGTTTAGTACTTAGTACTTTTAGCCTATGAGGTAGTGGTTCTCTAACAGAATTACTTATACAATTAGAATATACACAATGTGCGACATTAATCATTTCATCAGATAATTGAATTGTTAATTTTTCTGCAACAGAATAATTTCTAATTATTGATACTGAAGCCATTGGGGCAATTAATGCTAACCTATCAAGCTCATCTTGTGTCAATTCACGATCTTCGATTTTCAAAATATCTTTGGTGCCAAGTTTTCTTGATGGAACATTCATTACCAAGGATATTGGATTTGATTGTCTACCATCTATATTAAAAATTTGTAATGCTTGTAATACCAATCCACCTGGGATATGATCTATTACAGTACCATTTCTAATTGCAGTTACTCTTCTCATTGATTGTTCATCAGCACTCATTATTTTTCACCTCCAATTTTTTCAGGAATTGGTATATTTAACATGTCACAAAGCAATGCCATCCTTGTTACAACTCCATTAAATGCCTGTTCAAAATATGCAGCATGTCTTGTAGAGTCTACATCAGGATTTATTTCATCAACACGAGGCAGTGGATGCATTACTATCATGTCTTTTTTAACAGAAGATAAATCATCTGCAACTAATTTATACACTCCTGCAACTCTTACATATTCATCTTCATCTGGAAAACGCTCTTTTTGAATTCGAGTCATATATACGACATCAGCATTTTCTAATTGTGGCTTAAGATCCTCAGTAATTTCTAATTCTCCACCTTGCTCTTTTAATTCGTTAATAATTTCATCTGGTAATCTAAGGCTTTCTGGACTAACCAATGTCAATTTACAACCAAATCTTACTAATGCATACGAAAGAGAATGTACCGTTCTTCCAAATCTTAAATCGCCAACTAAAACAACATTCAGGTTTTCTATTTTCCCATGTGCTTGTTTAATTGTAAATAAATCAAGCATTGTTTGAGTAGGGTGGTGTCCTGCACCGTCACCTGCATTTGCAATTGGTACATTTGCACAATCAGATGCATATTGTGCTGCACCTTGCAACGGATGTCTTAATGCAATAACATCAGAATATCCATCAACCATTCTTATTGTATCGTGCAATGTTTCGCCTTTAACAACAGAAGATGATGCTACTGCACCCAAATTAACTACATCGCCTCCTAGGCGTTTCATTGCAGTTTCAAATGACATCCTTGTCCTAGTGGACGGTTCAAAAAATAAATTGCCAAGAATCTTTCCTTGTAATAGGGGTAAGTGTAAATTTCCCTTTGCAACAGGTAATAATTTTTCAGCATCTGCAAGTATTCTGTGGATGTCATCATTTGTCAAATCGTTCATCGTTATCAGAGAATTCATGTTCTTTCCACCTAACGGGCTTAGACGCCCGTCAATAACCCTTGCCCTATGTTGAAATGCAAAATAATTGAACTAATAGGGGTGTCATTCTTGAATAAGAGCATTGTCCGCTCTTTTATGATAGTTAGCCGAACACCCCTAAGAGTTTCATTTTGTGGCGGTGGTTCGGACTTAAAAGAATATTACAAATCTTCAGAAAAAGGAGGAAGAGTTACTTCAGTAGCATTAAAAAAATATGTGTATGTTACAGTTAATTCACGTTTTGATGATTCAGTAAGAGTTTCATATTCGCAAATGGAAATTGTTGATGATTTTGAAAAATTAAATCATCAATTGGTTAAAGAAGCAATGAGAATGACAGGAATCGTAAAAGGAGTTGAAATAACAACTATTGCAGATATACCAAGTAAAGGAAGTGGGTTAGGTTCCTCCTCGTCAGTTACTGTAGGGCTATTGCATGCATTACATTGCTTTGCTGGAAGAACTCCTACATCAGCACAATTAGCAGAAGAAGCATGTAAAATTGAGATTGAAATTTTAGGACAAACTATTGGAAAACAAGATCAATACGCTGCAGCTTTTGGTGGTTGTAATCATATTATCTTCAACCCTGATGACACTGTTTCAGTTGAAAAATTATCTACAGATGTACAATTTGAGAATAATTTTGCATTATTATATACGGGAATAACAAGATTAGCAAATAATATCTTAAAAGAGCAAAATGAACAAACAGAAAAAAATCGTAAAAGTTTAGATTTATTAGTAGAACAAGCAAATCTTGCTAAAGATATGATTCTTGATAATAATTTTTCAGGATTAGCAAATTTGCTAAATGAAACTTGGATATGTAAAAAAGAATTGGGTTCCAATGTTACAAATGAAAAAATAGATTTAATGTTCAAAAAATTATACAACTGCGGAATAAATGGAGCAAAATTATTAGGTGCAGGAGGAGGAGGTTTTATCCTATTTGAAGGAGGTAATGATGCTATGGAAATGGTAAGATCTGAATTTTTAGATAAAAAGATTATACCTTTGGAAATCGATAATAATGGCTCTTGTATTTTATTTTCAGATAGGTGATTTAGTGAAAAAAGAAATATTGATTGTTTTTTGTTTATTTTTCAGCATATTTTCTAGCATCATGCCATCAACATTTGCAGAATCCGATACAGGAAATGAATTAATGGAGTTATCATTTGATTTATTTGATTTAGATACAGGAGAAATAATTGATTCTGCTGAAATTTTTGTAATTGAAGGTTGGTCTGGAACGATTCTTGAGCAAAAAACGTTTTTTTCTGGAGATTCCATTGATGTAATAAAAAACCATAGTTTAAGATTTAAATTTTCTAAAGAAGGATACAATGATTGGAATTCAATATCAAATATTTATTATGAAGAAGAAATCATTAATGTTAATTTCACAACTAATGATGAAACATATAATTTCACAATTGAAGAGGAAGCAAATGTAACTGGAGGTAATGTGGGATTATTTTTTACTTCAATGTCTAGCGACTCAAATATTAATTTAAGTTGGGAGGCAAATTACGAGTTTTCCATGCATTTAGGTACAAATTTACTTCCAACAAAATCATTAGGGTTATCTGGACAAATAGATTATTGGATAGGAAACAGGGATGGTATTTTACAATTTGAAGAGGAAGAAATGTTTACTGGTTGGTTTCAACAACAAGCTTGGACAGATCCCTATTTTGGAGGATGTTGTAAAATTGATGGAAACTACCCCTTAGTTTCAGATTTAGTATCTCCGGAAGATACATGGTTAAATTTAGAGTTAGGAATTTGGGGGTGGAATGAATCAACAACATTATTTGTACATTCTGGATTTACTGGAAATAGGTTGTTGGAAATACCTTTACAGAATGATATTAGACAATTAGCAAATATGCAAATAACAACACATCCTGATTGGGAATATCGATATTCTCCAAATTCAGAGTGGATTCATGGAAGTCCCACAAATATTAATATTAATAGGAGCATTTCAGGTATTGGAGGTTTTATTCCGATTACTTTTGCTAAGAATACAGCACCAATTGCTCAAACAACAATAATTGGATATATGGGCACATCATTACCTTTAGGAGTAAATATTACATTTGACGGTTCTAGTTCTACAGATTCATCTCATAATATTGGTCTAGGCTCTAATTTAGAATGTGTTTGGACGTTTAAATCTGGTGATTTGACATATGATTTTCCTCAAATGACAACAATAGTTAATTTAACAGATTTAGGCTTTTTATCAAACACAACATTAGAGACAATTTTAGAGTGTACAGATCCACAAGGATTGACTGATTTATGGAATAAAAGTTGGTATCTTGATACCACTTCTCCAAATGCTATTGAATTATATGGTGATGCAGAATGTATTGACAAACCATCAGAAACAAATTTATTAGAATGTAATGAATTATTAGTGGAATCTAGTAAGATGTTATTGTTTAATTTAACTTTGGAAGATGATGGCCCAGCTAACCCAATTGTATTTTGGTCATCCAATCATATTGATGGTTGGGCGGCTGAAGGGAATGAAATGAACGTAGCTTTCTGGCAAGGGCAAAATACGAATATAAATTTTGTAATGTATGATCAACATCACCAAGAAAGAGAATTATCTATTTGGAATTTAAGTCTTAGAGTTTCTGATGAAGTAGCAAATGATTGGATTAAATCATGGAATGTTACCGTATTAGATGGTTCAGCACCAAGAATAAAGATGAAATTATTAAATCAAGAACAACTTTTAGACCCTATGAATATTTATTTTGGAGATGAAATTTTTATTGATTTAAATTCTAGTTTCGATGATATTAATTCTATTGAAGATGTAAAATTTATTATTAAATTAAATGGGAATATTATAGCAAACAGTAATGAAATTGGTTGGGATGAAATAAAATTATTCTCATTACCTGAACTTGAAGTTGGAGTTCATGAATTAACCATTAATGCAACAGATAAATCTGATAATTATGTTGAAGAAAGACATCAAATATATATTCAACCTGCTCTTTCAATAAATATTAGTACGGAAGTAAATGTGCCCTTAGGAGAATTAATTGAGGGAGAAAATAATATAGAATTTAAATTAATAAATACAGAAGGCTCTCCTTATGATGTAATAATTTGTATACAAAGTGATTGTTTAGATTATAATGGAACTGGAGCCACAATAGATGGGTTTGGTTATACAAATTTCACTTTAACATTTAATTTAAATAAATCCGAATCATTAGATGTAAATTATACTTTCAAATTTAATTCAGAAATGATTCAATTTAATGAAACATATAACTTTGAATTTAAGGATAATGAGGAGAATAACATTTTAGTAACATTATTCATAATTTTCATTGCATGTGTTTGTATTATAATAGGGAAAAAATTTGTAATTGATAAGAAAAGAATAAGATTCTGAAAATGGTGGTAAAATGCAAAATTCGATTTCAGAAATTGTTGAAAAGAAAGAGTTAATAATTCAAAAAAGAATCGAAAACCTTTCTTTATTTTCAGGATTTATTTTGTTTTTAACTGCATTATGGTGTTTATGGCCAATTTTCAGTAATAAGATAGATCCATTAGATGTACTAACTCCAGCAATTATTGCATTAGTATGGGCAGGATTGATTCCTGACTTTTCAGTTTTAAATTCTACAACACGTTCAAGGCTTGGTGCTGCAACAAGTGTTTTTTGGCTTCCACTTGCAGTAATAGGGGCTAACTCAATTTTAGATTCTGATTATAAAATAATTGGAGGTGTTTTACTAATTGCCTGCTCTTTGTCATTATTATTTATTTCCAGAAATTTACTTTATGGAGAATATAAAGTAGTTCGATACCGTTCAATTATGGGTTTTGTTGGAGTTTTTGCAGGGTTATCAGTATTAATTCCCCAAGGTTTTGAAACCAATTACTTAGGCCTTGTTATTGTTTTCATAGGATTTATTATTCCATTGAAAGATTGGTTCGGTAGTGATGAAAATAGATTAATTAGAAAGCAATTTAAACAAAAATTAGATTTGATTGAAAATGAATTATTGATTCATCGATCTAAGGGTAGAGCAGTAGATCAAGCAGCATCATTAGTTCTTTCAGCATCTCAAGAAGGACATTTAGACCCCGAATATGGTCTTGAAATGATTTCTAGAGCAAGAGATTCAATGACAAGAGCAATTCGCTTAGAAGAGGATATTGTTGAAATTAGAGAAGATACTGAAATAATAATTTCAAAAGCAGAAGATATAGCCCCAATTGCGAAAACTCCGCGTAGAACTTTCATTCAAGCAGAAAGAGAGGTGCAATTAGGAAGTTTAGAAGAAGGAGAATTTTTGTATCGCTTATCAAAAAAACAAGCAACTGAGATTTGTGAATGGTGGGAAAAGGCTGAATTTGCAATAAGTGATGCTAAAAGATTACTAATTGAACAAAAAGGCCAGGCCATAGAATCATTAGAATCATTGCTTACTGAAGCAATTACAAGTTTAGAGACTGAAAAACCAAAACAAGCATATGAATTTGCAATATCAATACCTATTCAATTATCTTCGGTAGAAGGTAATGCTGAAATTGGAATTCAAGCTATAGAATTAGCAAAGCAAAAATTAAACGAATCTGATGGACTCAATACTGAATTGTGGATTGAAAATTTAGAAAGAGCTGAGAAAGCAATAGAAATAGGAGATTATAGTTTAGGAAGAGGTTTAGCTGAAAGTATTTTAAGACAAATTGATAGTGAAAGAGAATCTATGGACTTTCTTAGAAAGGCGCTTAGAAAAAGATCAAAAATTAGATTGAAATGGGAAAACTTTGCAAATAGTTCTGAATGGGATAAACGATTAGAAGAAATAGAAGATGCAGCAAATGAGTTAGAATGGAGTCATGCAGTAGTACTCTTTGAACGTTTAAATGAATCATTAGAATCTGAGATCAATGCTTTTGCTGAAGCAAATGAATTATTAGAATTTGCAAAGAATGAATGGGCAATATTAAAGAATAAATGTGAGTCTATAGGGATAGATCTTCTTGATGAACAACGTAGAACTGCTGAACAATTTATTTCAGAGGCAATAAAAGCAATTGAAAATGGTGAATTAGAAGTATGTTTAGACAAATTAGGAGAATCAGAGAATATGATGGAGAAATTAAGAAGAAGAGTTTAGTGTTACTATTCTGCTAGTAAAATTTTCACATCTTCTACAACTAATTCTGGAACCCAATCTAAATCCATCCATTCAACTCTTTGTTTTAGATTTCTATCTAAGATAAATGAAGATGTTGTATGGTCTAAAAAATATTCAAATGGGTGGTGTCGTGCATTGGTTTCTGAATTATTTTCATCATTTGCTTTATAGGTTTTTAATCCGACACCAAAAGCCCCCCATATTTCTTCCATTACTCCCATTTCTTCAGGATTAAATGTTCCATCTCCATCAGGATCAACATCCCAAGAAAGAAAATTCCAATCAACGGACATATTTTCTTTCCATTGACCCATTGCTTCAGGAGTATCTAACCAAGGATCTACAGTAATTGCAAGGATTTCTAAATCATTATTATATTCCTCAGGAAATTGCTCTGAGAGCCATTTTAGAGATTGAACTACAACAGGGCAAACATCAGGACATCTAGTAAATACAAAAGAGATTACAACAACTTTACCTTCAAATTCAGTAATATTGAATTCAGTATTATTTTCAGTAATTAAAGTAAACATTGGAACATCTTTACTTTCAATGTCAATTCCAAAAAATACATCTTTGTTTTCCACACTTGCTGGTTCATAACATCCAGGAAGTAGAATTATCATCATTAAAAGAACAGAAATTGTTTTTTTCACATACATTTGTTTCACCTTAGGAATTTGTATAAGGAATGTCAATATCCAACTGCATCACATATAATCCTGTAGTAATACATGATGCGTATGTAATGCCATCTTGCCATTCTGCAGCCCATAAGAATGGAGTCCATCCAAAATCATAGTAGTTAGAATCAAGTGGAACACCATCTTGTCCATGCGGTAAATAATAAGCAACTGTTGCTTCAAAATTGATATCAGTTCGATTGTCAGTGTCTTTTGCAGCCATTAATGTTTCAATATCTACAACCCATAAACCTGCATGATAGTGAGAAATATACAGTCTTCCATCCCATTCACCCCCATGAGATGTATCTGTATTCTCATCGGTAACAAAATATTCAGAATCTAAGTTATGAGGGCTAAATAATAACCATTCTTCTGCACTAGGATGTGCTACGCAATCTGCTCCATAACAATGGTCATCTGCATAAGGAATTTCCCAATCCCTAATTAATTCAGGTAAGAATCTTAAATTCCCATTTTCCATTTTATATTCTGTTGTGTCTATTAGGTAAATAAGGCCTGTTCCTACATTTGTAGAAAGTACTTCAACTGCAGCTAGAGTAAGATGCCTTTCACCTTCATAACCAAGATGGCTTGCATCTACCATTTCTGGGAATGGTTCAGTATAATGGATATAGGAAGATCTCCCTCCATTTTCATTACTAGTAGTTCCACTATCTGGTTCACCATTTCCATCAAAATCTGCAAATTCCATCCATTGTCCTACTTCTGGAGCTCTCCATCTACAAAGTACAGGATTTCCTAATCCTGCTTTACAAGTAGTAGCCATTAGAGTATACGCTTCAGGAGAGTTTTGAGGATGCGGAACATCTGAAACATCTGCAATTCTAAGTCCAGCTTCCCAATAGGCACCATAGATGTAGGTTCTTCCATATCTTGGATCTTCAGGGTCATCACCAGGCCATAATTGAACAGTCATATCATGAATGTAAATCCAGCCACCTCTAGTTGAGTCCCAATTTACTTCATATTCTCCAACTTTGATAACAGTATGTCCAGCACCTGAAGACTGTACACCAGGTAATAAATTAGCAGCAGATCCTTGTAAATTTAGATGAGCAATTGTCACTCCTCCACATGCTTCCCCTACAGCAGTATCACAGTCATCATAATCAGGATTTGCAACAAAAATATACCACTCATTATCAATCATATGAGTGTAAAGGTTGTGTGGCCCACTAGGATGGTCAGCATCATACCAAGAGTCTACATGTGTTGGATTTTCTTTATCAGTAACATCTATCAGATTTACAGAAACTTGCATAGGATCTGACCATTCTCCTACATTTGGATCTGCGTATCCTGGATCAATTAATTGATTTTGAGTAATAATATATTCTTTACCATCATATTCAAGATATTTTACATCTAAAACTTGTGTATTTGGATCATAATATTTCCCAACTTGAGTAATATTACGAGGATCAGTAACATCAGTTATATGGAATTCAGACCACCCTGCTTGGTACACATATGTTCTCCCATCTGGAGAAGTAGCGACTTGAATTTCTGCATTCCCTGGATTTGTTAGAGGTTCAAAATCTAATAGTTCTACATTTCCAGAAGATAAATTATGTTGAGAAGCGTTTCTATGGTCATGCTCATCACCTTGTAAGAGCGGGTCTCCACTTTCAAATAATGAATTTGTGTTTTCATTAACTACTTTTTCACTTCCCAAAAAGAAAATAGAACTTGAAATTATACTAATAATTACTAATGTTGAAAGTAAAAAAACTAAGATTTCTTTACTTTGAAAATTAAGTGGCGCAATCTCTGTTTGTTCACCCATTGATACACCCAATACAACGTTTTTTATTTATGCATTGGTGACATGGGCTCATCATGCACAGACAAGGTGTGAGCATAATCTTGCTTTTTTTGATGATTTTTTCAATGTTTATACCTCCAGGGAGTACTCATGATGCAAGTGCATTAACAACAAACATTAAACAATTAAATGCGGAACCAAATATTGCAACTATTTTGATAGGAGATAGTATATATTGGATTAATCTTGATAGTAGAGAAAATATAACTCATAGGATTGTTTTTGATTCAAATGGAGACGGTCTTTACAATGGAACTAATGAATGGGATTCTGGAACATTATTAGCATGGACATCAAATGGAACTTGTCTTGATGAAACAGGAAATAAAACCCCTGGCTGTGCAGTAACTTTTGAAGTCTATTTTAATGATACAGCGGATATAGGAACATATGTATATACAGATATGATTTATTTGAATGATACACTTGTTGAAAGTAGAAATTTTACAATTATTGTAAAAGCAGATACACATATGGATGCAATTAACAGTTATTGTTTCGGTGCTGATTGTGAAGAAGAAGAAGTCGAACAATCAGCAATAGAACCTTCAGATAACAATCAAAATGAAAAACCATATTGGTTATTATTTGTTTCAGGAGGAACTGGGTTTTTAGCCTTACTTTTAGGTTTGAAGATGGTATTTTCACCGAATAATTTACAACATTTTCAAGAGGAATAAATGTAAATTTTCGTAATGGATTGATTTAAAATGGGAAAGCAGATTCGACAAGATCATCTTCCATTTCCAATGCCAAAAAGGTCACATTCTCTTGTACAAGAATGGCGAAACTTAAGTTTTTTACATTGGGAAGTTGAGCCTGAAAAATTGAAACAATACATTCCAGAAGATGTAGAAATTGATTATTTCAATGGTAAATCCTATGTTGGAGTGATTCCTTTTTTAATGAAGAATGTAAGACCTAGATACTTACCTGCAGTGCCTGGAATCTCAACATTCCCTGAATTTAATATTAGAACATATGTAAAGAAGAATGGTAAAGCAGGGGTACTTTTTTTGACATTAGATGCACAAAGTAGAGTTACTTGTGCATATGCGCCAAGAGCTTATGGGTTACCTTACAATTATGCAAAATGTAAGTTGAAAATTAAAGAAGACATTTTTCAATGGGAATCAAGAAGATCAAAAGAAGGATTTGAATTGAAGGGGAAATGTGTTGCAATTAGTGAAGAAATGCAAGCAGAACCTAATTCGATAGAGGAATTTTTGTTTGAGAGATATTCTTTATATGTCAAACATAAAAACACATCTAAAATGGCATATACATTGCATAATCCTTGGATTTTCAAGGAAGGTAAAGCAACATTAAGTGTAAATACACTTACAGAATCTTATGATCTTGGAATTAAAAATCCGTTAATTCCTGATATTGTACATATGTCAAATGGTGTTTATGTTCATACATGGTCTATTGAATCTACAGAGTGATTAAAATGGTTAGGAAAAAAGATACTTTATTACTTGATGGAGAATGTGGATTATGCAATAAAGTGGCAATATTCGTTGACAAAAGAAAATCCTCGAAGGCAGAGATAGAATATCTTTCAATAGAATCTGAAGAAGCTCAGGAATTGATTACTAAATTTTCTCAAAAACAAAAAGATGCAGATACTGTGTATCTAATAAGAAATGGTAAACCATATATTCGTTCAGCGGCAGGAATTAGAATTCTTCTTTATTTGAAATGGTATTATGCAATGTGGTATCCTATTTGTTGGTTATTTCCTTTACCACTTCGAGATATTGTGTATAGAATTATTGCAGCTAATAGACATAGAATTTTTAAAAAGCCTGATGTTTGCTTATTCAAATAAAATTATTCTTTAGGTGTCAAATTATATCCTTGTTTTTTTGAAGTTATTTCTTCAAGTAATTCAGACATAAATTCGTCAATTCCAATTCCATTTCTTTGAGCATTATTTAATCCTCTAATACTAACTTGATTATTATTTATTTCTTCATCACCAATAATTAGTGTATATGGCGGTTTTAATTTTCTCAATGTTTTTATTTTTTTACCAATAGTTGAATCCGAGAAATCAGAATCAACCCTCACCCCTAATGAATGTAATTTTTCTGCAATTTGATTACCATAATCTGAATGTTTTTCAGAAATTGTTGCAATAGCAACCTGTGTTGGAGAGAGCCAAGTAGGGAATTTTCCTGCAAAATGCTCAATTAAAACACCACAAAACCGTTCCATTGAACCAAATGGTGCTCTATGAATCATCACTGGCCGATGCATTTCTCCATCAGAACCAGCATATTGTAAATCAAATCTTTCAGGTAAATTATAATCAACTTGTACAGTTCCAAGTTGCCATTCTCTTCCAAGTACATCTTTTACTACAAAATCAATTTTCGGTCCATAAAATGCTGCTTCACCAGGTTCTTCAGAGAATTCAACTTCAAGGGATTTCGCAGCATTTCTACATGCTTCTTCGGCAGAATCCCAAAGATTTTCTGAACCTACATATTTGCTACTGTCAGGATCTCTCAATCCTACACGTACTCGATAATTTTCCATACCTAATGTTGAGAATATAGTCTTCACTAAACTTAGGCATCCTAGTAATTCTTCTTCAATTTGATCTTTACGACAAAATAAGTGAGCATCATCTTGTGTAAATCCTCTGACTCTAGTCATCCCACTTATTTCTCCTGATTGTTCCCAACGATATACTGTTCCGAATTCAGCTAATCTTAATGGCAAATCTCGGTAAGATCTCGGTTGAGACGAATAAATTTTGATATGGTGAGGGCAATTCATAGGTTTCAAGAGGTATCCATTAAATTCACCTTCTTTCATTTTATTTGCTAAATCTGAACAGGAACAGCCTTCATCTGCAAATTTTTTCATTTCATCGTGGTTAATTAATGGGGGATATTGACTTTCTTGGTAATATGGGAAATGACCACTTGCCCGATAAAGATCTAATTTTCCAATGTGTGGAGTAAAAACTTGTTTGTAATATTGTTTGTGAAGTTCTGAGGAAATAAAATTTTGTAGTTCTTGACGAATACTTGCACCTCTAGGAGTCCATAGGATTAATCCTTGTCCAACTGTTTCATCTATGTGGAATAATTGCATATCTTTACCAATTACTCTATGATCTCTTAATTTTGCTTCAGATAATTGCCTAATACGTTCCTTTAGTAATTCTTTAGTGGGATATACCATTCCATAAATTCTAACTAATTGATCATTAGATTGGTCACCTCTCCAATATGCTGAAGAAATCGATGTTAATTTGAAGTGCATTAGATTAGAGGTGAAAGGAACATGAGGTCCTAAGCATAAATCAACAAAATCACCTTGTTTGTATAAACTAGAACCTTCACCTGCCTCTAATTTATCATTAATAATTTCAATTTTGTAAGGGTTATCTTTGAAAATTTGTTTTAATTCATCTTCAGTATATTCAAAGCGTTGAATATTCAAATTTTTCCTACATATTTCACTCATTTTTTTCTCAATTAATTTTAATTCTTCATCTCCTATGTTTTGCATAGAAAAATCATAATAAAATCCATTTTCAATCGCAGGACCAATTGTGGGTTTTGCGTTAGGGAATAATTCAGTAACTGCTTGTGCTAATAGATGTGCACAAGAATGTTTTAGGATATGCATTCCTTCTTCAGAATCAGCCTTAATTCCAGAGATTTCACAATTTGTAGATAACTCAAATGAAAGGTCTCTTTCAATTCCATCAATAATTGCTGCAACACAACCATGTTTTCTTCCATGAATGTCTGAAATTACTTCTGCTGCAGTAATACCTGATGCGTATTCATTGACTTCATTAGTCTCTAAGAGAACTGATATCAGTGACATGGTTCTGATACTTGCGTTTATGTGGTTATATTTGACAACGCCGCCTTATCTTACACTAGTTGAGTTATTATGGTGTTTCTTCACGTAGTGTCGTGGCGCGAATTGGTGTGCTGGTAAATCCTGATGCAGGCCTTGGAGGGAAATTAGGTTTCAAAGGTAGTGATGGTCGTGCCGAAGAAGCACGAAAATCGGGTGCAAAAGATCGTGCTGGTCCAAGAATGAGAGAAACATTAGCTAATATTTCTGAATTAATTAAGTTGGGAAGATGTGCGGAATTTGAATTGATAATTTGTGGCGGAAAAATGGGTTCAGATTGGATAAAGGATATTAAATTCCAAGAAAAAAAAATAGTAGGTGAATGGAATGGCAAGACCACTTCAGAAGATACTCATAAAGCTGTAGAATTAATTCTAGAAGAAAATATAGATTTGTTACTTTATGCTGGAGGAGATGGAACTACAAGGGATATTGTTGAAAAATTGGAATCATTAAATGCATCAAACACCCCCTTAATTGGCGTACCTTCTGGAGTTAAGATGTATTCTGGTTGTTTTGCAGAAGATACTAATGCAGCCGCAGAAGTATTAGTTGCATGGATTAATGGAGAATTAGGTTTTTCAACAACAGAAGTACTTGATATGGACGAGGAATCTTATCGAAAAGGAGAATGGAAAATTGATATGTTTGGGCAAGCAATAACTCCAGCAAGCCCACTTTGGATTCAAGGAAGTAAGCATCAAATACAGGCCATTGGAGAAGAAGAAATCATTGAGTCATTAAGTGAACATATTTCCGAATTATATATTCAAAATAAAAATAATTTAATTATTTGGGGAGCGGGAGGAAGTCTCAATAAAATTGCAAAACATTGTGGATTAAATACTACATTGCTCGGAATAGATATAAGTAAAGGGAATCAATTAATAGGAGCCGATTTATCAGAAAACGAAATTATTAAAATTTTAGAAAATAATGAAAATAATGAGTTGATATTGTTATTATCTCCAATGGGAGGTCAAGGGTTTTTGATAGGGAGAGGTAATTTACAATTGTCTCCTAAGGTGTTAAGGAAAATAGGAATTGGAAATATAATGGGTGTCGCTACACCAGCAAAGTTGCTTTCAATTTCAAGAATAAGAATTGATACTGGGGATTCATTATTAGATGAAGAAATCAGAGGAAAAAAATATATCAAAATGATACAAGGATATAGGACAATTAAAATTGTAAAAATAGATTCTCCAAATAATTAAAGTTGTTTTGATGCAGCCATTAATAATCCATAAAATGGTGGACTTGGTCTTGTAGGGCGAGTTTTAAATTCTGGATGATATTGAGTGGCAAAGAAAAAAGGATGATTTGAAAGCTCAATAATTTCCATACGTTGACCAGTTTCATCTTTACCTACAAAATTCATGCCTGCTAATTCGATCTTTTCGATAACATCTGGATTAACTTCATATCTGTGACGATGTCTTTCATAAACTATTTCAGCTCCGTCATATAATTTTGAAGCCATACTTTTTCTATCTTTGATTATTGTTCCTCGAGAACCTAATCTCATGGTTCCACCAAGATGTGTTTTAGATATTTCAGGCATATAAATTACAACGGGATGAGGTGTGTTATCATTGAATTCTGTTGAATTTGCGTTATCCCAGTTCAAAACATTTCTACAAAATTCAATTATTGCTATTTGTAATCCTAAACAAATACCGAGATATGGAGTAGATGAAGTACGTGCATATTCAGCAGCTAATATCTTTCCTTCAATTCCTCTATCTCCAAATCCACCAGGAACTAAAATACCATCTGCGTTTTTTAATCTCTCCCAAGAGTCAGCATGAATTTGTGGATCTGATTTGGCAACATTATTTTCTAGATTACTCGCTTCTATCCATTCGATTACTAACTTTCTAGATGAAGCTATAGATGCATGATTTAAAGCTTTAATTACAGATAAATAAGAATCAGAGAGGCCAGTATATTTCCCAACCATAGCAATACAAACTTCTTCAGTAAGGCCATCGACATTTGTAGCCATTTCCATCCATTCGTCTAATAGAGGCCTTTCTGCTGGAATTTTAAAACCAAATTTTTGTGAAAGTAGAACTAATGCACCTTGCTGATCAAGTAAAAGTGGTACTCGATATATATTTGAAACATCACTTGCAGACAAGACAGCGTTAGGTTTAACATGGCAAAATAAAGCAATCTTTTGCCTTGCATCTTCAGATAATTGTCTTTCAGAACGGCAAATTATTACATTTGGAGTAATACCTAAACCTCTTAATTCACGTACCGAGTGTTGAGTAGGTTTGGTTTTTTGTTCACCAACAGGACTCATGACTGGGATAAGAGATACATGAACAAAGCAAATATTTTCAGGCCCAACTCTAAATTGAAATTGCCTCAGTGCTTCAATAAAGGGTGCACTTTCTATGTCTCCAACAGTTCCTCCTAATTCGACAACACATACATCAGGAGTATTATTCGTTCCTTCTTCTGGTCGATGAGCAACTTCTTGAATCCAATCTTGGATAGAATCAGTAATATGTGGTACTACTTGTACAGTTTTTCCAAGATAATCTCCTCTTCTTTCAGATTCAATTACTTTAGAATATATTTTTCCAGTAGTCAAATTATTATCGCGACCTAAAGTTACATCAAGAAACCGTTCATAGTTACCCAAGTCTAAATCAGCTTCTCCGCCATCATCTAACACAAAAACTTCTCCGTGTTCAAAGGGACTCATAGTACCTGCATCACTATTCAAATAAGGATCTATTTTTATTGCAGTAACGCATAATCCTGCCGATTTTAGCAATACACCAAGACTAGAGGCAGTTACACCTTTACCTAATCCACTTAGGACTCCACCCGACACTATGACGTACTTCATGCCATCAACGGGGTAATAATCCCTTCGTCCCCTTTAATTATCATTTTGTTTATTTTTGATTATTGAGCATTAAATTCGGTAATTAATACCTTTAGATTCAAGTATCGACTATCTTGTAGAAGGGTTATGGGGGAGTCTTCAGAAAGACGAATTTTAGTTACAGGTGCCCTCGGCCAAATAGGAATTGAATTATTAAATGCTTTATCAAATAAATTTGGTTCAGAATGTATAGTTGCAACAGATATACGTGAAACAAATAAGTTAGAAAACACAGGAATCAATTTTTTAAAATTAGATGTGCTTGATTTAGAACAATTGGAGAGCGTAATTAAAAAATTTAAAATCAATGAAGTTTATCATTTAGCAGCAATTTTATCAGCAGCAGGTGAAAAAAACCCTGAATTATGTTGGAAAATAAATATGGATGGATTATTAAATATTTTAGAACTATCTAGAAAATATAAATTTAGAATATTTTCTCCATCCTCTATTGCTGTATTTGGTTCAGATGTAGGTAATCTTGCTTTTCAGAATTCTCCATTAAACCCATCAACAATTTACGGAGTTACAAAAGTAACTGGTGAATTGATGGCAGAATATTATCATTCGGTGCATGGAGTTGACATTAGGGGGCTTCGCTATCCAGGATTAATTTCATGGAAAGTAATGCCTGGTGGAGGAACCACAGATTATGCGGTTGAAATTTTTCACGAGGCTATTTCATCGAAGAAATATACTTGTTTTGTTGAAAAAGACACCCGACTCCCAATGATGTATATCGATGACGCTATTAGGGCAACACTTCAATTAATGGATGCACCAAGTGAAAAATTAACAATTCGTGGAGGTTATAATTTACCTAGTTTGAATTTTACAGCTGAAGAGTTATCTCTAAAAATCCAAGAAAAAATACCTGGATTTGAATGTACTTTTGTACCAGATCACCGTCAAGAATATGCAAATACATGGCCTGATGAAACTGATGGCACATTATCAGAACAAGATTGGGGGTTCAAATTAGAGTATGATTTAGATTTGATGTGTACAAAAATGATAGAATCATTGAGTAAATGATTATTATTCAAGGCCTTCTTCTTCACCAATACCTTCAGGAATTGTAGGATCATTTTTTGCCCAAAGAACATCATCAATTCTCAATATGCTTATTGCTGCGGATGTAGAGCCTGCTAAGCATTGTTGATGATTTTGTATTGTTTCTATGACTCCCAACTCATACATATTTGATATTGTAGAATCGTGAATATTTATCCCTAATTTACTGGAAATATTTGATTTTGCAGAAGCTTGTGCAGCATTTAGTGCTAATATTTGGTCAATTGGATCCAAACCCGCATTAATTGCTAATGTACGAGGTATGATTTCTAATGCGTCAGCATATGCAAGAATTGCAAGAGATTCTCTACCTTCAAACCCTTGAGACCATTCTTTCAAAGTTCTGCTTAATGCCATTTGAGTCGCCCCCCCTCCAGACAGAACTTTCCCATTTTCTATTATTTGACAAGCGACATTCAAAGCATCTGAAAAAGAAAGTTCAATTTCTTGTATTAGTTGATCACTACTTCCTCTGATTACTAAAGTAACGCCATTTTGTTTTGTCCCCTTCAAAATCCAATGTACAACTCCAGACCAGTTTTCTTCATAACTTCCTTTAAAGAGCCCTAAATCACTCTTTTTTGCAGACATAGGAGATGCTACAATAGATGCTGAACAAGCTCTTGATAATAGCTCGAAATCATTTCTTTCAACTCTTCTATATGCAGTAATGTCATTTTTTTCCAATAATCTAATGGCAGCATCATCTATACCATCTCTACAAACAACAATAGTAGGTTTTAGTTGAATTATATTTTCTATTTGTTTTGAAATCAATTCTAATTCTTTTTCTCTAAAGGCTGAAATCATTGATGGGTCGGTGAAATTAATTTTTGATTGAATTGTAGTTTTCCTCTTTTCAATTCCTCCATCAATAATTAATATTGTACCTTCTTCATGATTTCTTTTCATATCTGGGCTACATGCTTGTTTTGCTAGAACTAATCCCTCTACAAGGTAACTGTCAGTCGCAACCCCTCCTTTTTGAGAAATAATTTTCACATTATTTGGGTTTGCAATAATTTCATTTTTCAAGGGAATAGATATCCCTTTTGCTGCTTTGCATGTTAATTCAGTCAGAGTTTCTTGCAATTTTAAACCTCCAATACCAGAAAGAGAAGTTTTTGTTGCAGATTCTAATAGTTTATCGTTATTTATTTTTATTGCAAATTCTTCAATTAATTCATTGCATTTATCGTATGCAAGGGAATATCCATTTGCTATTATTGAAGGATGAATGCCTTTTACATATAATTCCCAAGCGTTTTGTAATAATTCTGAGGCTAATAAAACTGAGGTAGTTGTACCATCCCGAACAGTATTTTCTTGATTAATTGCAATATCAATTAGCATTTTTGCAATTGGGTGTTCTATTTTTGCATTTTTTAATACATTTACCCCATCGTTAGTTATTTTTACAGTACCATTGTCTGAAACCAACATTTTATCCAGGCCTTTAGGACCTAAAGTAGATCTTATTGCCCCAGATAGTGCATCAGCAGCCTCAATATTTCTGAATAAAGCCTCCTTTCCTTTGATACGACTTGTATCATTCAATAACTGGGCCTCATCTCCTCCACTCATTTCAAACAAAGGGTCGAATTAATAGTTAGTATTAAGCCCATCTGAAAAGTGTTTGATTGTTGATACAAATGTAAATTTTACTCTAAATAAAAAAATGTTTATATATCTCCACTATACAACCTCAGGTTACCTAGTGAAGTGATGAGCATGTCCGACGAAGCAAGTGACAAATTTGAAGACGAAGTAATTAAACAATTAATGGAATTATTTTCTGGAATGAATTTACCTATGGATGAAAAAATATTTGCAAATATGGTTAAGGATATGATTAAACAATTTGATATGATGGGCATAGATCCAGAAAAATTTAATTCAAAAGATGTGAATTTTAATATTGACATAAGTTCAATCAAAGACGCTATTTCTGGTGGTGCAGACATAGCAGAAATGTTCAATAATCTTGGATTTAGAGTTGAACAAAAGCCAATTAGGAAAAAAGAAAAAATGAATATAGAAATTCAAGAAGAGTCAGATATGGAAGAAATACAAAATTTACCAACAGCAGATTGGTATTTAGATGGTTGGCATTTACATGCAACAACTGATGTTTCGAAATATGATATCGTTAGTGATGAAATGTCCTTACATTTGGTAAATAATGGCAAATTATTAGAGATTTTTTCAACATCACAAGTCTCCCCACTTAAGAGAATAAGTCTCCCACAATCATGTGATACTCTTGAGAAATGGGATTTAAATAATGGAATTCTAGATATGAAACTTAAGCTTAGACCACCAAGTTCAAGTGGAATGATTAGTATAGAGGAGGAATAAAAATGGGTACAGTAATAGGAATAGATTTAGGAACGACAAACAGTTGTGTAGCAACACTTGAAAATGGAGAAGCGGTAATAATACCCAATTCAGAAGGAGCAAGAACTACTCCTAGTGTTGTTGCATTTACTAAGGAAGGAGAGAGATTGATTGGAATAACTGCTAAACGCCAGGCAGTAACAAATTCTGATCGTACAATTTTATCTGTAAAGAGAGAAATGGGAACCAAATGGAATATGGATTTAGATGAGAATAAATATACTCCACAAGAAGTTTCTGCGTTTATTTTACAGAAATTAAAAGCAGATGCAGAAGCATACCTTGGCCATAAAGTGTCAAAGGCAGTAATAACTTGTCCAGCATATTTTACAGATGCGCAAAGGAAGGCTACAAAAGACGCAGGTAGAATTGCGGGTTTAGAGGTATTGAGAATTATCAATGAACCTACAGCAGCAGCACTTGCTTATGGCGTTGATAAAGAGGATGATCAGACAATCTTAGTATATGACCTCGGTGGGGGGACTTTCGATGTGTCTATACTAGAAATTTACACAGTTGATGGCCAACCTCAAATTGAAGTTAAAGCAACAGATGGTAATAATAGATTAGGAGGAGATGATTTTGATGAAGCCATAATCAAATGGTTAGTCTCTGATTTTAAAAAATCAACAGGAATTGATCTCAGTAATGATAATCAAGCAATGAGTAGATTGAAAGAATCAGCTGAGAAAGCAAAGATTGAATTGTCAGGAACATCACAAACTCAAATTAATCTACCATTTATTACTATGAAAGATGGTCAACCAGAACATCTTGACATTAATCTTACAAGGGCTAAATTTGATGAGTTAACTTCCAAATTAGTAGAATCAACTATGAAACCTACAATGAGGGCAATGAAAGATGCAGGAATTGGAAATAGTGAGGTTGACAAAGTAATTTTAATTGGAGGGTCAACTAGGATCCCTGCGGTTCAAGATGCTTTAGAGAAAGCAATTGGAAAGAAACCATTCAAAGGCATGAATCCCGATGAAGCAGTGGCTGCAGGTGCAGCTTTACAAGCAGGAATAATTGTTGGAGATGAAGATGTAGGAGATATTTTACTTCTAGATGTCACTCCTCTTTCACTTGGAATTGAAACATTAGGAGGGGTAATGACACGTTTAATTGATAGAAATACAACAATCCCAACGAGACGTAGTGAAGTGTTTTCTACTGCTGCAGATAATCAACCAGCAGTTGAAGTACATGTACTTCAAGGTGAACGTGAGTTTGCAAAAGATAATGTTACATTAGGTCAATTCCACTTAGTTGGAATTCCAGCAGCACCACGTGGAGTACCTCAAATAGAAGTCACATTTGATATAGATGCTAATGGAATTGTAAATGTTACAGCAAAAGATTTGGGAACTGGAACAGAACAATCAGTGAAGATTGAATCTCAAACTTCGTTAACTGAAGATGAAATACAAACAAAAATTAACGAAGCAGAAGAATTTGCTGAAGAAGATAAAAGAAGAAAGGCTCGTGTTGATTTACGTAATCAAGCAGATAGTATTGTTTATCAGACTAAGAAAACATTAGACGAAGCAGGAGATAAATTAGAAGATACAGAAACAGAGGGAGTTAAATCACTTCTTGATGAATTAGATTTATTAATTCGTAAAGATGATCAATTAATTGATATCGAAGAGATAGATGAGGCTGCAATTCAAGCTAAGGTTAGTGAAATAGAAGCAGCTATGCATGGTATTTCAACTAAACTTTATGAGGCAGCAGCGGCAGCAGTTTCAGAAGAACAAACTGCAACTGAAGGTACATCAATAAATATTGAAGATGATGTTGTTGATACTGATTATGAAGTGATTGATGATAATGATTGAATGTAGGAACCTTGATTTTTCTTACGATTCATTCAAAGTCTAAATTAATGTTGCCCATTCATGGCGAAGTGGCACCTTTGGTGGATTGGCTGGCTGACCGCAGTATTAGGAGCATCGTGGTTTAGCAATGATTACCTTGTAGATATTTTTGGAAATGGAAGCCTTTATCATATTTTTTCTTTGTTAGCAGGAGCCTTATTAATAGGAATAATTATATTGTTTTTCCATGATTTTTTTCAAACTGCAAACCCTGTTCAAAGACGTTTCCCAGTCCTTTATTGGGGACGTTGGGTTTCAGTACATTTAGGTCCTCTTTTACGTCAATATTGGTTTGCGAATGATCTTGAAGAAAAACCATTTAATAGAGTTACTAGAAATTGGGTCTATTCAACCTCCAAGGGTAAAAATAACACTATTGGTTTTGGAAGTCAAGTTGATTTTGATGCAGTTGGAACTTATACTGTAATGCCCTCTATGTTCAAAAGAAAAGAAAACGAACATGAAGGCTACCATAGAGTAATTGGAGAACATACAGGAGTAAAAAATACGGTAACATTGAAACATTTTGTTCATATCTCTGCAATGTCATTTGGCTCATTATCATCTCGTGCTGTTTCAGCATTAAATAAAGGAGCAGGAAAAGTAGGAATATATCATAATACGGGTGAAGGTGGTTTTGCTCCATACCATCAGATGGGAGGTAATGTAATCTTTCAACTCGGTACAGGAAAGTTTGGTTGTAGAGACGAAGAAGGAAATTTTTCAGATGAGGCTTTCGGAAAAATAACATCTCACGAAAATGTTGGAATGGTTGAACTAAAATTGATGCAAGGTGCAAAGCCAGGAAAAGGAGGTATTTTACCTAAAGAAAAGATTACTTCTGAAATAGCAGAAATACGAAAAGTTCCAAGGGGGAAGGATATTCTTTCACCTCCTAGACATGATGAATTTAAGGACCTTGCAGGTTTATTTGATTTTTTAGATCGTTTACGTAAGATAGCAGATAAACCAATTGGAATTAAAATTGTCGCAGGGCATATTGAGGAAATTGAAGCAATTGCAGAAGCAATGGCTGCAGAACCAGGACGTGGACCTGATTTTATTTCTGTAGATGGTGGAGAAGGAGGTACTGGAGCTGCACCTTTGGTACTTGCTAGCCATGCAGGAGTTCCTATGAAACAAGGTATTGCAATGGTTGACTGGGCTTTACGTAAACATGGTGTAAGAGATAAAGTGTATTTGTTAACTTCAGGACAGATTGCTACACCTATTGATGTTGCAGTTGCAATGGCTCTTGGAGCAGATGGAGTCTATATTGCACGTGGTTTTATGTTGGCTTTAGGTTGCATTCAAGCATTAGATTGTAATTCTAATAGATGCCCAACAGGTATTGCAACTCAAGATAAAAAATTAGAAAGGACATTAGATGTAGAAGCTGCTGCAAAAAGGGTTGCAAATTATGCTAAAACCTTAGAAAAAGAGGTATATATGCTATGTGAATCTTGTGGATATTCATCGCCAGATCAATTTACTTCAGATGATATTATGGTTGTAACATCACCTGGACATCTTGATTATCTTTCAGAACTTTACATGGTATCTGCATCTGAAGCATCAAAAGAACGTGGAGCAGCAAAGCAAGCGGGAATGACAGTTGGAGAAATGAAATCTTCAACTTAATTCAAACTTTATTCGTTTTTGAGTAAATGGTAAAGCGTTCTTACATGAATTCCAGTTGCTCCATGTGCAACAGTTGCATTTGTAGATGCACCCCATGCAGTTCCAGCGATATCAAGATGTGCCCAAGGGTATTGTTCAGCATCTTTATCATCACTCATATTTGGTACGAATTGTTTTAGGAATGCTGCAGCAGTATTTGATCCACCCCATCTAGTAGTTCCTAAATTTCGAACATCTGCAATTTTTGATCCAGTCATTTCTTTTTCAAAAGCAGGTAATAATGGCATTGGCCATGCAAGTTCATCTACTTCTGCACCCATTGCACGAATTTTTTCACGCAACTCATCATTATTTGACCAAAGTCCACTTGCTTCGTGACCTAATGCAACTACACAAGCACCAGTTAATGTTGCTAAATCAACAATAAATTTTGGATTAAATTCTCCAGATTTCCATAAACCATCTGCAAGAACATTTCTTCCTTCAGCATCAGTATTTAGAATTTCAATTGTTTTTCCAGAATAGGTAGGTATTACGTCACCTGGCCTATATGCGTTAGAGCCTGGCATATTTTCAGCCATACATGAAATTCCAACAATGTGTTTTGAATGGCCACATGCATGAAGTGCTTGCATTAGTCCAAATACTGTTGCAGAACCATGCATGTCATATTTCATTTCATCCATACTAGCTCCTGGTTTAAGAGAGATGCCTCCAGTATCAAATGTAATCCCTTTACCTACAATTACTGGTGGATTTCCTTTCCCACTAGGTTTGTTCATTTCAAAGATGACCATACATGGTTTACGGCTACTTCCTTTGCCAACATTCTCAAGCCCTCCCATTTTATTTTCAAGAATTCCTTCCCAATCAATTACTGTAACTGATACATTCTTTTTTCCTTTAGCCCAATCTTTTGCAATATTTGCATAGGCCATTGGATAAAGATCATTTGGTGGTGAATTACCTAAATCTCTTGCTAAATGAACACCAGTTGCAATATTGTAACTTTCTTCACACATATTTTTCAGATTATCTACATGTCTTGGTGAACATTGTATATGTAAATTGAATGGGCTATCATCATTATCATCATCTTTCTTTGAGATATATTTGTCATATTTGTAATCTCTTAGAATCATACCTTCTACAAAAGCAGCCATCATATTTAATTTCCATTCTGAAGAAAATCTGATAGTCAAATCCTTGCCATGATTTTTAGAAAGCTTTGCTAATGTTTTTGCTCCTGTATCTCTCGCAATTTTTGTAGTGATGTTATCCTTTTTTCCTAATCCTACTAGGATTACTTTATTCCCTCCGCCAAAAACACTCATGTTTTCTTCAGATTTTCCCGAAAAATCATCGCTTGCTAGAATTTTTTTAATTAAACTTCTAGTTACTCTGTCTGCTTCGTTCATTGTTTTACTTGGTGGTTTTTCGCAACCTTCAAAACAAGGTAATATTAGTGTGCCATTTAGAGCTGAAATTTCTCCTACTTGTATTTTCATTGTATCACTTGATGGGGCCATTAAGTTCGACTATTCAAAGTCGGCGATTAATAACGACGTTTATTCCAACTGGCTGCTAACAAAAATACTAAAATAACCGCAGTGGGATCAAAAATTAATGAGCCCCCAAGAAAACCATCCTCTTCCTCTGAAAAGACTATTATTAAGTCATTAGAAATGTTTTCATTAACCCATTTTGATGAATCAATCACACGTTTTTGATAATATAATTCAAAATTTCCATTTTCAATTAATGTTAGATTAGATGCGTCTAATATCACATTTGAACTATTTGTAGCATTCACAGAAAAATTGTTTGAATTCCACAATACAGTACCAGAGTCATCAAGATATTGTATGGTTGCATTTGAAGTAGTTGCATACCCTAGATTTTTAACATTGAGATTAATTTCTACACCTTCATTAATTTCCATTGAAGTGATATTTAATCTAGCCCTCCAATACCAAACGTTATTGATTAGATATCTCATAACATCCATTTCTTCATCCAATCGATCTTCTAAGGATTCGAAAGAGCCTGGAACAAATTGTTCATCATCGGTTTCGAAGGTGAATGTGGGGAAGCCCATTACCCCGTATCCATAGTCTCTGCTAGTTCCGCAGTTTGGATATAAACCTTGATTTGCATTCTGAATTGGAATATCTGAGATATTGGCATGAACATCATCACGAATATGATGGAACAATTCCCAATCTGATGGTTGTTCTGGCCATTTACCCCATGGATAGAGCATTATCCAAACTCCAGTATGCATTGTAACATAGAGGTCAGCATCGGGAACGACAGTATTCATGTAAATTGAATTAGCAAGAGTTTCAGACTCACTGAATGCACTACTTCCAGGCTGTGTAGTTGGGCATGTATTCCAGTAATGATCATAATTACGATTCAAATCTACTTGGTTGATATTCCATCGTGTATCGAAGTCATTACCATCTGGATTTAGCATGATTAGAATGTGGACTTCTGAATTTTGTAATACTTGAACCGCTTCTTCATTTCCTTCGATCCATCCATTGATGTACCATTTTGCTGATAACCATGCAAGGGCGGTACCTAGGTATTCATTTCCATGGTGTCCTCCATCAATGTATATGATTTCTTTAGGACTTCCATCAGCTTTTGTTTCCATAGACCAATCAGATAATCGAACAACCCAGAGACTCTTGCCAAGTTCTGATTTACCAACATCAGCCAAATCAACAATATCTGGGTGTTCGTCTGCCCATTCATTGACTTCAAGTGTCATAGCAGCCCAACTCATGTGAACGTGATTATCAATTGGTTCCCCAGGCCATGAACTTTCTGCCATATTGACATTAGAAAATAAGGAAGCTGAAATAAAAAAAGAAAGAAGAACAAGACACCTTAATTTCATATTATTCACCTACTGATTATTTATCCAATTTTCAAATTCATTATTTGCTGTTGCAGTGATTCTTATTATGCAGGGCACCTCGTATGAATGTAATTCCTTAATTCGCTTTTCTATTTCATCTATTTTATTTTTATTGAATTTAATTAAACTCACAATTTCATTTTCCTTAGTTTTTTTATTTTCCCAATTAAAAATACTATTTATTGGGAATAAATTTGCGCAAGCAATTAAATTATCATCTAATAATGATTGACAAAGAGCATCAGCCTCCTTTTCATTTGGGTGAGTAACGTACAATAAGCCAAGCCCCATTATTGGTGCCTTAGGCTATCAATACAATTTAATTTTGGTAGTTTAGTATATTGTGAATCATTATTATCATCATGATAAGTGGAGTATACATGGCCAATGAAGGTGAAGCCACAGAATCAAGTGAAGAGAATGTAGATTATTCTAAATGGACAGATGAACAATTAGTTGAAGCAGGATGGACAGCACAACAAGTTGTAGATTTAAGATTAGGGAATTCTGATCAAGTAGAAGAAACTGTAGAAGAAACTGTAGAAGAAACAGTAGAAGAAACAGTAGAAGAAACAGTAGAAGAAACAGTAGAAGAAACAGTA
>CATFLP010000029.1 GCA_949514915.1 Methanobacteriota archaeon
AAAATAAAAAATATTTGAAATATATGAGTAGAGGCCTATCCCAAAGTGGAAATTACGACACCTTTCCAATTTTAACAATACACGATAGTTTTCATGAAATTGGATTTGAAAACTTTTCAAAGGTTTGTTTTTTAAATAAGGGAGTTGATGGAACTTATTTTTCAAAAGAGTTTGTAGAATATGAAAATTTATTGTTGTTATTCGGGCCTGAGAAAGGTTGGTCAAAAAATGAAATCAATCAATTTAAAAATATGGGTTTTAATGAAATTATTATTTCTGAATCAATTTTAAGGGTAGAATTTGCAGTTAATGCAGCATTGTCACAATTAGAACTTCTTAGGAATTCAACTTAGTCCCATCTGAATTGAGTCAATACTATCAACAATTGTATCTTCAGGATTATGAACTTTGATTTCTAATGCTTCCCAAGTATCTCCTACATCATAACTAACTTTTGTTCCTAAATTTTCCTTTAAATGTTTGATTGATAATTTGGGATGGAATATTGCTACTATATATGCAAGCATCTTAGGTAATTTTTTTGTTGCCCATCTCCCCTTAATTCTTTTCTTTAGAATCATGCCGACATCTTTCATCCACATATCGCTTGTATGTGTCAAGTATCTTCTTCGGTCATCACCTTTTTCAAGAGCATTAATATGTGCCAAGGCAACATCTCTGACATCTACAAAATTAATGTTGAGATCTAATACAAATGGAGGCCCTTTAACAAAATGTTTGAGATAGGACATAGAACCATCAATATGTTTTGGATGTAATATTGGTCCGAAAACAATTGAAGGGTGTATTGTAATAAGTCTTACTTCCTTTCCTTCTGCCCATTCCCTCATTCTTTTTTCTCCTTCCGCTTTTGCATAACCATAGTGATTAGATTCTAATGATGCATCATCACACCAATCATCAATGGAATATGTTTTTCCATTTTGAAATTTTGTTGGTCTAATTGCTGCAACAGAGGAAGTGTGGATGATTGTGTTTACTTCACCCATTACTGAACAGAGGTTTTCTACTCCAACTACTGATGTATCAATAACGTCTTTTTGAGGGTCTAATTTCCCAATAGGTAGATTTGCTGCACAATGTATGACCTTTTGACATCCATCAATTGCTTTTTCTAATGAGTCTACATCAAATAAATCCCCATATACAATCTCTAAATTGTCATCTTCATCAAATATGGATTTAAGTTCCATATTTCTAATCATTGCTCGAGTTTTAACCCCTTTTTCCAATAATAACTTGACAATGTGGGCGCCTATGAAACCACTTGCGCCAGTCACAAAAACAATCTCTGAGTCATTACTCATAATACGTGTAACTTAATTTAGCAAATCAATTTTTTTATTTTAATTCAACATCAATATTGAAGTTAGAAGTCTTACTCGGAGTCAATATGGCGCTGATGATTTATGACACTCGGCGTAAGCAAAAAGTATTATTCAAGCCGATAAACCCTGGAAAAATCTCCATGTATGTTTGTGGTGTAACTGTATATGATTTATGTCATTTAGGACATGCAAGATGTTATGTTGCATTTGATGTAGTCCACCGTTGGCTAGAATCATCTGGTTATGATGTAAATTATATTCAAAACTTTACAGATATTGATGATAAAATAATAACTAGGGCAAATGAGAAAGGAATTGACTTTTTAGAATTAGTTGACGAAAATATTAATTCATATTATCAGGATATGGATGCTTTGAATATATTACGTGCAGATGAATATCCAAGATGTACTGAATATGTTGAGCAAATGATATCTATTATTGAAGATCTAATTCAGAAAGAACATGCATATGTTACAAAAGATGGGGTTTATTTTCATGTTGAATCAGCACCAGAAAAATATGGGGTGTTAACAGGTCAGAAAATTGATGCAGTATTGGGTGGAGCTGGAGGAAGAGTTTCAAAAACGGGAGATGGAAAGAGGGATCACAAAGATTTCGCTTTATGGAAATTAGCTAAGCCAGATGAGCCTAGTTGGGAAAGCCCCTGGGGTGATGGAAGACCTGGATGGCATATTGAATGTACAGCAATGAGCATGGATCATTTAGGTGAACAATTTGACATTCATGGAGGAGGACATGATCTTCGATTCCCTCATCATGAAGCAGAGATATTTCAGGGAGAATGCCACACAGGACAATCTCCAGTTGTAAATTATTGGTTACACAATGGGTTTGTAAATATGGATGGGGAAAAGATGAGCAAAAGTTTGGGTAATTTTTGGACAATTAGGGATATAATATCTAGAGTAGACCCTTTAGTTTTGAGATTTGCCTTAATTAATGCTCAATACCGTTCACCAATTGATATGAATGACCAATTGTTAAAGGACGCAGGAGTTAATCATCAGAGGCTTTTGGATTCATATAAATTATCATTAGATAGTTGGGGGGGAATTAATGAAAATGAATTACGTCGTTTGCCAGAACCAGATATTACTTCATCAGAAGAGTTAACTCATAGTCTCGGTTTAATTGAGAAATTTGCTGAAGAATTTGCTTTAGCAATGGACAACGATTTCAATACAAGAGAAGCAGTAACAAAGACAATGTCTATCGTAAGAGAAGTAAATAAATTATTAAATTCCGATTTTGATTCTAAAGAGATTCAAGCAATTGGTTTTTATTCAGTTGAAATTTTTGAACAGCAGGCTGGTAATGTATTAGGGTTATTACCTACTCGTGAACAGATGTCTGTTATGGATAAAGAATCTGAGGATGTTAAATTAAGAAAAAATGAGATATCTGCAGAAGTAGAAGAATTGTTGATGCGAAGAACACAGGCACGTACTGATAAAAATTGGGAGGAAGCAGATCAGATTAGAGATCAACTTTCGGAAATGGGAGTTGTTGTAAAGGATACTCCAGATGGCCCCGTATGGGATTTATCCTAATTCAATCACTTTTTGGAGGCTTCATTGGAGGTAATTTCACTTTCTTTTTATCTTCAACATCTTCTGAGTCCCATTGACTGAATTCATTACTAACTAAAATTTTATTTTTATTTGTAATGAATAAGATAGTACTAATGACAGAGATAAATATTAATGCAATCATTAAGATTATTATTGTTGTTTGGTCTTTAGATTCTGATTCTAATTCTGTTGCTTGGCCACATACATTGTCTTCACAGGCCCATTCTCCATAGTTGTTACATACACAATTATTACAATCTTCTTTCTTTACTTGACCAAAGCTACATATTGATTCTTCTTCGTTGTTTTCATCTGTATTATTAGTTACTTCATCTATACAACCATCTTGGTCCTCATCATTATCACTTGCATCTTCTGAAGGGCAAGCATCTGAATTGTCACCAACTCCATCTCCATCTGAGTCTGTAGTTTCATCAGCATCATACGGGAAGGCATCTAAGTCACCACAAACGCCGTCATTATCGCTGTCATCATTTGCATCGTTTGGACAAGGATCGTCGTTATTCCCAACTCCATCTCTGTCAGAATCATACCATTCTGTAGGGTCATTTGGAAATGCGTCAGTCCAATCTGAATATCCATCTTCATCAGAATCAACATCACTGATTTCTTTATTTAGTCTGTATCCATTATTATCCAATTCTACATCATAATATGGAGTCCATAAATCAATTTGACTAATGCTATTAAATGCTACTGAATTATTCAGAACTTCGAAATAATAATCGTCTCCATAAGTAAATACTGGATCTAAATGAGTTCCGCCAGAAAGTCCAGGATATTTTCCATTGAACCAGTCTTCAAATTCTGTAAATGTCATTGAACTTGCGTAATTAAAATCATCATACATTTCATTCATGTCAAATTGCATAGCGTTTTCTAAATCTTCGGAAATGCTTTCCCATGTTTGACCTCCTTTGGAGACACCTTCAAATGTTACATCTACGGATTTACTAAAACCTTCACCTTGTATTATTTCGCTATTGACCCCAAGTTGAGTTAGTAAGAATTCATCACCAAAGATAGGTAAACCGCCAACAATTGTTAATTTTACATCAGGATCAATAGATTCTATTAAGTTTCGATATGGATCAACTCTAAAGGAGTCAACGACCATTAAATCAGCATGTAAACCGGCTTTGATACGACCTACATAGTCACCCCAATTCATACCATCAGCAGGATTACTTGTAACCATTTGAACTAATTCATAATCTGAAAAGACATTATCAAATCTATTGTCATTTAGCCAATCTGCAGTTTTTAATTCATGAAGTGGACTTTTTGTTCCCGATGGAGACCAATCAGGAGCAAGAGAAATAGTAACGCCTTCAGCTTTTGCGGTTACTACATCCGTTGTATCTCCATACAATAGTAGATTAGAGGTTGGAGACCATACTAAATCAGCACCAACTTCTCCCATTGCAGCAAATTCTGGTTGGCCTAAACCAGTGCCATGGATTAGCATTAATTCTCCAACTAACAATTCATTATTTACTAAAATGTCAAATTCTGCCCTAGAGGATTCATCAGTTCCTTCAGCCAGATGTAAGAACCAAGCATCTAATTCACCAGATTGATTTCCTGTTTTAATATGATTTCCAACATAGTCATCTTCTAATTCTGTTACTTTAGTATGCATGTAATCCTTACCAAAATTATAGTATTCGATATTTCTTGCTAAAATTGAAGCAAATTCATCATCATCTCCTGTGGGATTTCCTTGTACTGCAGTAGTTCCTCCAACGATTGCTCTAACTTCTACATATTTCATTGACTCATGTTCCAAATCCCAATAATCCCATCCTTGAATTAATGATTTTGCACCAGTAATTTCAGTTGAATAAGCGGGATTGTTTCTCCATTGGTAGCGATTATCATAGAAATCACCATTTCTATGATCTAATGAATAATCCCATAGTGGTACCATATTGTAGTGAATGTGATTATGTGCATCAATAATTCCAGGGTATATTGTTCCTGCAGTTTCGATTACAGGAATATTTTGCAAATCAATGTCTGATGGCATTTGCCCATCTTCCCACACAGCTTCTATCATCCCATCAGTAACCATTACGCTACCATATGGAATAACGCTGTTTTCATCTTCCATAGTTACAATTCTTCCATTTAAGACATATGAACCCTCATGGTAAAGCCCATCAGTATTTGCATAACATGTTCCTATTGCGTGATTTGATCCAGGCCCGCCTTCAGCTTCAGGCCAAATAGCATCATTTGCAATACCAGGAGTTGGAGGAGAAATCTTTGTCCAATTTCCTTCAGAATCTCTTGCATATGATGTATCCCAATCAGAGTCTTGTGCAGGGAAAGAATAGCTGTCTAGTAAGTTTCCTGATGAATCAGAAATATGAATTGTATCTCCCGCCCAAAAATCAAATTCTAGGCCCGTGTTTACTCTGTAGAAGGCCATATAACCTCCAGAAGGAATTACAGTATCCCAGCCAATTGAACATGATGGAGAACCTTCGTTTTGTAAATCGTCAAGAACCCAATTTGAAATATTTACATCAGAATCAGTTGGATTGTGTAATTCAACAAACATATCGTTAAATGTTCCATATTTCCCATCTCCATTCCAATCAGTACCTCCATAATCTACATTGTTTGGTGATACCAAAATTTCACTAATAACGATATGATTAGGCAATTCTGCCGAACTTGGTTGTATAATTGTAGGTGTTGGAAGAGTTGATACTAATAGTCCAAAAATAAAAATCAAACATATTGTATACCTATTTGAGGTTCTGCGCATAACATAGCGTATGTGAAACACTTTGAATAATTATGCTATAATGTTTCAGCTCCACCATAAGGCATAACTTTCAATGGTCCATAGGCACCTCTTAGAGTAGGTCCTTCAATAATTGTTGCAAAAATTCCAATATCTGCACCATTATGAGATAATCCAAACCAAGGCCTTCCATATTGATCAACACTCATGTCAAGGAAATCTCCTAATCCTCCACATCTATTATATCCACAATCCTCAGTAGTATCTAATGGGTCACCATCTTCATTGATTTGTACTGTTGTGAATAGTGGATTCTCGCTAAAGGCATCTGTTACTACAGTTAGATAACCATTCCATGTATTGTTGCCAGTATCACCTACATATCCAAATGCAACTCTTCCTTCTCCTCCAGCTGTAACTACAGGGAAACCAGTCCCAACAAGATCAATTGGTGGCGCAATCATCATTGCATCACTCCAACTATTCCCTTCATCTCTA
>CATFLP010000030.1 GCA_949514915.1 Methanobacteriota archaeon
TGCAGTTCCATTCTGGAAAATGATTCCTGCAATTATGTGTGGAAATACTTGTGTTTGGAAATCTCCACAAGATTCCCCTTTGCTTTCATTTGCACTAGCAAGAATAATGCATCAAGCAGGACTACCAAATGGTGTTATCAATTTGGTTCATGGGAAAGGAAGCGGTGCCGGTCAACACATCATAGATGCCGTTGATGAAGGTAAAATAAACAAGATTAGTTTCACGGGAAGTACTGAAGTTGGTAAAAAAATAGGAGAAGTTTGTGGAAGGAATTTAGTTTCTTGTTCATTAGAACTTGGAGGGAAAAATCCATTGGTAGTAATGCCTTCAGCAGACATGGAAAATGCAGTCCAGGGAGCTTATTGGGCTGGTTTTGGCACTGCAGGTCAACGATGTACTAGTTTAGGAAATCTAATACTTCACGAAGAAATTTATGATGAATTTATGACAAAATTTATGGATAAAGTAATTTCTACCCCCATAGGAGATTCTTCTAAATATGACGGTGTGATTTATGGGCCTATGCTTTCTGAAAAATATGCTTCAGATTTCCTTAATACTATAGAAATGGTTGAGAAAGATGGAGCTACGAAATTATTTGGAGAAGGTAGGATTACAAATAACTCAAGTCCTGAAAAATTCCAAGGTGATGCTTCTAAAGGAGTTTATATGTGGCCACATGTTTATGTTGATGTAACTGAAGATATGAAATGTTTCTATGAAGAAATTTTTGGGCCTGCTGTAACTATTGTAAAAGCAAAGGATTTTGATCATGCTTTACATTTGGCTAATGCTTCGCCATATGGTCTTTCAAGTGCAATATACACTAATAATCGGCTTGAGGCTTATAGATTCAAAAATGAGATTAAAGCAGGAATGACAAGCATCAATAATTCAACGACTGGTGCTGAAGCACACTTGCCATTTGGAGGAGTGAAAAACTCTGGAAACGGCACAAGAGAATCTGGAATTTGGGTCATTGAAGCATATTCATATTGGCATGCAGTAAATGATGAACTTAGTGGAAAATTACAACTAGCACAAATGGACGTAGATGAAATAGAAATGTCTGAAGAAGAAGTTGATTGGGCACAACTTGCATAACTTTTCACGAATAGTCATTAAAGACCTCAAGCCTCTCGCTAGTTCATTCCCCCTAGAGTGGGAGGTGGCAAGTTTCATGGGCGAAGGTTTCAAACTTCCTGTTCTCAATGGTTTAGGGAAAACAAATCGTATTGACAATTGGTGGAGTCAGCCATTAATTATGGGAACTGGATTGACCATCACATTAATTTACACATTTTGGAGATTGTTTATCTATGATTTAGAAATCTCATATCATTTAAATGGAAGTACTGTTGTTTCTCCATTGTTTTCTCCTAATATTTTGGAATGGGAATTATTTAGCCTAAACGAATGGGCTAAAACTGCACCAAATTGGATTAATGCAGCAATTCTAATCATTTGGATTCCTTTTGGATTCAGAGGAACCTGTTATTACATGAGAAGAGTGTATTATAGATCTTTTTTCGCAAGTCCTGCTGCCTGTTGGGTCGATGAGCCTCAAATTAACAAATCATTAGGGTATAAGGGAGAAAAAATGGTATTTATAATCAATAATTTACATAGATACTTCCTATATGCTGCAATAATTATTCTTTTGATTAAATGGTGGGATGTAACTCATACAATGCATTTTAATGATGGTTTTGGGATTTCTATTGGAACATTAGTTATGGGTATTGAAGCATTCTTGTTATCAATGTATGTAACCTCATGTCACGCACTAAGACATTTAGCAGGAGGTGTTCTTGACAGATGGGTTTCTGGAGTTAGTAAATTAAGAGGTAAAATGTTTAAAAAAATTAGCATAATTAATCGTTCACATGGATTTTGGTTTTGGGCTTCACTCATATTTGTCTTTTTAGGAGACTTATGGGTTTTAGCAGTAAACAAAGGATATCTTAGCGATATAGCAATATTTGTAATATGAGGGGAAAAAATGTCAATAGAATACAAACACCATGAATTTGATGTAATTGTAATTGGTGCGGGAGGTGCCGGATTAAGAGCTGCGATAGAATCTGCAAGGTCTGGTGTAAAAACTGCAATAATTTCCAAATCCTTACTCGGAAAAGCGCACACTGTTATGGCCGTAGGTGGATGTGCTGCTGCGTTACAAAATGCAGATCCTAGAGATAATTGGAAAGTACACTTCCATGATACAATGAAAGGTAGCAAATGGTTAGCAGATTGGAAAATGGCAGAATTTCATGCCAAGGAAGCGCCAGAACGTGTTAGAGAACTCGAACAATGGGGTGCAGTATTTGATAGAACTAATAATAATTTAATTAATCAAAGAAATTTCGGAGGGCATACATTCCCAAGATTAGCTCATGTTGGAGATTCTACTGGTTTAGAAATCATTAGAACATTACAAGAAAAAGGAATTCATTCTGGAATTGATATTTTCATGGAATATACTGTTACAGATTTATTCAAAGATAATGAGGGGAAATGTATTGGCTGCATTGGATATAATAGAGTAGATGGAGAGATTCATACATTCTCTGCTAAATCAATTATTCTTGCAACTGGAGGAATTACCAGATGTTGGAGTATTTGTTCAGGTTCGTGGGAATATACAGGAGATGGGCATGCATTGGCATTGAAGGCTGGTGCTGAATTAAGAGATATGGAATTTGTACAATTTCATCCAACTGGCATGGTGTGGCCTCCTTCAGTTAGAGGAATTCTCGTTACAGAAGGTGTCCGAGGAGAAGGTGGAAGACTTTTAAATTCAGAAAATGACCGATTTATGTTTAATTATGTTCCAGAAATGTTTGCAGGAGATCATGCTGAGACTATTGAAGAATCAAATCAATGGGTTGAAGAAGTAGTATCTGGAAAATTAGCAACAGTAAGAAGGCCACCTGAATTATTAACAAGAGACGTTGTTGCAAAAGCTATTAATTCTGAAGTGAAAGCAGGGAGAGGTTCACCTCATGGAGGGGCTTTCTTAGATATTTCACATAGAGGAGAAGAAGCAATTTTGAAGAAATTACCATCAATGCATCATCAATTTAAAGAGTTAGCTGGTGTTGATATTTCTAAAGAACCTATGGAAGTAGGACCAACAGCTCATTACGTAATGGGCGGCATTAGAGTAGATGCTAAAACACAGGAAAGCTGTGTATCAGGACTATTTGCATGTGGAGAAGTTGCATCGGGACTGCATGGAGCAAACAGACTCGGAGGAAATTCTCTTTCTGATTTGATTGTCTTTGGAAAAAGGGCTGGAGAATTTGCATCTAAAAATGCAAAGGATAAAAGTCAGCCAACAATTGATGAAGATGAAATTCAAAAGGCAGCAAGTAAAATTCTAGCCCCATTAATGAATAAAGAGGGGGAAAACCCTGGTAAAATTTATGATGAATTAAGAGATATGATGCAAGAAAATGTAGGAATTATTCGTACAAAAGAAGAAATGGTTTCTGCATTAACAAAATTAAAGGAGTTTGATGAAAGACAAAAAAATACATTTTCTGGCACTTCACGTAAATATAATTCTGGATGGCATCAAGCACTTGATTTGAACAATATGATCATTGTTTCAAAAGCAGCTACTCTTGCTGCTTTGACACGTGAAGAAAGTAGAGGAGGACATACGCGAGATGATTTCCCTACACCTGATGATGACTATTGGGGACAAATATTGAATATTATTTGGATGGATGATGGAGAAGTTAAAATTAAGCAAGAAGAAAAAGAAGAAATGAGGGATGACTTAAAAGATGCCATTAAAGAAGTTAAAGCAATGATTGCCGAAAGGGCTGCTGAACACGGAGGTGAAAAATAATGTCTCTTAAAGGTAAAAAACAATCATTTAGAATCCTTCGAGGAGATTCTGAAAATTCATCTATGGAAGATTTTGAAATTGAATTAGATGAAGGCATGGTTGTACTTGATTGCGTACATCGAATTCAACATGAGCAGCAAGCTGATTTAGCAGTTCGTTGGAATTGTAAGGCAGGCAAATGTGGTTCTTGTTCTGCAGAGATAAATGGAAAACCAAAATTAATGTGCATGACTAGAATGAATGATGTTGTTGCAGAAACACCCGAAAATATACCTATTGAAATTAGACCAATGAAATCATTCCCATTAATCAAAGACCTTGTAACTGATGTGTCATGGAATTATGAAATTGCACAAAAAATCAAGCCAATAAATGGACCTGATGAAAAAAATTGGGAATTTAATCAAATGGAAGCAGATAGAGTTCAACATTTTAGAGAATGTATTGAATGTTTTTTATGTTCAAATACTTGTCATGTATTACGTGATCATGATTTATTTGATAATTTTGCAGGGCCCAGAAATCTAGTTAGATTGGCACAATTTGAAATGCATCCATTAGATAAAGAAGATCGGATTCCAGAAATAAAAAAGGATTTTGGAGTAGAATATTGTAATATTACGAGATGTTGTACTGAAGTTTGTCCTGCTGGAATAAATATTACTGACGATGCAATAATCCCATTGAAAGAAAGAGTAGTAGACCGTTACTATGATCCAATAAAAATGATTTGGAGGAAAATTACGGGAAGAAAATGAAAAAAAACTCCTTCTGGCGCACCAGAAAGAGTAAGCGTGGTACGGTATATTCCGTTTAGTGCTTTAAGAAAACCTAACCTAGGTGTTCAATACCTTGTTTCTTCACATTTGCCTTCCAGACCATATCAGGTAACCAATCAGGTCCATTTTCAGGCTTAGGTACTTGTTTTCTTTCGCCTACGAAAACATGAACACGATTTGTGCCACGTTCCCTCAAACGAATGTTAGTTTTCCCTCTAGATGCTGCTTTTAATGCTGCTCCTCGAGGTTGTGCACTTGCAAATACTTGACTTGTATCTGCTCCTCCTTCTCTTAGTACGAAGTACTTCTTGTCTTTTGCCATGAGATATTCCTCGCTGGCACACAGAAAAGATACTTTATAAAGTAATCTGTAAAAAAAGGCTTACTGAATCATATTTAAGCACTATTTTCATATAACCACAGGCTAACAATAATGATGTAAATTACCGAAGTCAATATGTAGGTCGGCCTCACCTCCTTAGACTGTGGCAGAATTACTAATGAAGCGGACCTGTAAAAATGGCATCCTAAAAGTATTCTATGGAGATCTATCAAAACACGAAGCAGACCTAATTGCTACGCCTTCTGATAATCGATTATCTGGAAGGGAAGGGATTGATGCTAAGGTCTATGACGTTGCAGGTGAAGAATTGAGAGAAGCATGCAAAGCCATATCTGTAGAACAAAGAAAATTAAATTTACCACCTTGCCCAGTTTCAACAGTTAAATTCAACAAACCATACAATCTTTCATCTAAATATTTGCTGCATGTTGTAAGTCCTGATTGTAGAAGGCCTGTTCAAGATCAAAGAAGAAGAGATTTATTGCCCGTTACTTATGAAGCAATGTTTTCAGCGATTATGGAGAAGAAGGATGTTAAAATTGTAGCAGCCGCTCCATTTTCAATGGATATTTTTTCCTATCCTCACAGAGAAGGTGCTAAATTAACATTTAGCCTCCTACTTGAATGGTTAAATAGTGATGAATGTAATATAGATGAATATCATATGATTGTATTGAATAAGAATTTTATTGATGCAATGCGTACAGTATACAGAGAAACTGAGGACCAACTTCCAGGAAGAGATACTACTGACGAATAATAATTATAAGTTCTTTTTTTCTGTGATTATTTTAATTACAACTAAAAATCAATGTTATTATAGATTTATTACAAGAAACCTCAAGTACGCTCGCCAAAATCGACACATACATGTCTAGCTCATATGAAAGAGAATTACGACGTGTATTAAGTGGAGACGAAAAAAGTATCAATTCAGTAACTCGTAGTTGTAGCCCACTAGAAAAATCTCAAATAATGATGGTAATGAATAGACCATTCCTAGTTGTAAGGGCAGCAGGAAGTGGAATGGAAGGAAGTGGTGATTTGGTGGCACTAAGAGGAGATATTAGTTTTCCAATAGAAGTAAAATCCACAAAAGCCAAGAAATTATATCTCTCTGGAAGAACTAAAGATCAATATAATTCTATGTTAAAAGAAGGAGAAAAAACAGGCTTAATGCCACTTTATGCTCATCGATTAAAAGGTGTTCGTGGAGATTCATGGAGAATTTTTAGAGTAGAAACAAATAATTTAAAAGGTAAATTATCCATACTTGCGAGAAGAATCCCCTCACTACCTATTTCAAATCAGGGAAATCCTATGATTGATTGGGAAAAGGGCCTTCCATTACATAAATTCCTTGCATTTCTATGTAGAGAAAAAGGGAAATTTGAAGATTTAAGCTCCAACACTATGTTACCAAATATGGCAACACAATCATTAGAATTAACATAAAAAATAACCCTAAAGAACTCCATCCTGAAACTTTCCTAACAAAATTTTCTACACTTAATGGATGCCATTTATTAAAACCAAGTGATCTCCTAATTCTATTCATTTTTTCTATTCCCCCGTGCATCATATCCTTAAACATGTGTCCGCCATCAAAAGGCAAAATTGGAATTAAATTTGTCAATCCCAACAAAATGTTTACCCATAATAACCAAAAACATGATTCGACAATTAAAATCAAACCTATTGTTCCTATAATTCCGCTAAATCCGTTTTCTTCTGCAACTAACATTTCTTCTTCAAAAGGGTTCATTGCCGTACCCTTATTTTCAAAGGGTGCTGTTAATAAAGAAAGAAAATGAAAAGGCACAGAAACTGTTTTTCCAATAATTGTTCCTGATGAATCTGGTGCAAACGGACCTGCTAATTTATCAATGCCATTAGTACTACTTACAATTCCGCTAACACCTAAAAAAGCATCTCCTGGCTCTACCATTCTATTTATTTGTTCTAAAAATTCTTGGTTATCATCTAAATATTTATCAAAATCAATTTTATCAATAATCCCATCGTCATTCAAATCTTGTCCAGATGATAAATTCCAATTATAATAATTATATTCGTAAGCATCTCCTAATGTAACATTAAGAATAATTATTCCATCATTATTATTGATTGGAATGACAGTTAATGAAACATTATCTCCTGCAGAATATTCATCCATTACTTCTTCGAAAGACTGATAATTTGTAATTGAAAAATTATCAATTTTTGTAATGATATCATAAGCATTCAAGCCAGCAGATTCTGCTCCTGATTGCTCATGTTGAACGATTCCTTGTGCATGCATTCCAGGATTAATTGCTGTGAATTGATTTGCAGATAAAACAAGGATAAAAAAACAAATGATTGCTAAGAAAATATTAGTCGAGGGGCCTGCTGCAAACATTCTTTGGCGTTCTTTTCTTGGAGCCCTTGTTAATTCATCATATTCTGGCTCTGCAAAGGCACCTAAAGGTAAAGGACCCAATAACAATAAACCAAAACTACGTAATCTCATTCCATGTGCTCTTGCTTGTAAACCATGGCCAAATTCATGGATTACTAATGAAATAATAAATGCAAAAATACCCCAACCTAATGGAATTACTGGATTTAAACCTGGAACTGCAATCATTGTACTAATTGGCATAGGATCTTTTGTTGGACCTGTTAAAATGAATATTATAATTACAAGTAATAGCATTAAAATTATAAAAATCATTGAAACTCTGCAAACCCATAATGAGATTTCTCCATATATTCTCCAAAATTTACGTGGTCTGGAAACTTTTTCTAAAAGTTTTTTTCCTTTTTGAGTTCTTAGCATCAAAATAAAACCTAATGCTTTTGTTGCATTTAATTTATCCAGATATCCGTTCCTTTGCATTTTTGACAAAAATACTAACCAAGCAACAAAAGAAAATACTAAAATTGGAAATAAAAAATCATTCGCATTTATCTCCAACCACTCATTGGCCATGCCCCCCCGTTACAGTTCTCACTCTTGAAGTAAAGTATTAAGTGAATATTTTCCGATGATATTATGTGTGTATTATATTTTCAACAATACAATGCATACTGAAATGCTCGAACAACTTTGTCTTGATGAAATCGGAGAAATTCCAAATCAAATAGAATTATGGCATTTAGAAGATGGTTTTGCAGAGTATCTAGTGAAATTTGAAAATAATATTGCATTAATTACAATGAGTATGTATGATGTTGAAGAAGATGGAATCGGTTATCTTCTTGAACAACGAATCTATATTTCTCCATCAGATTATGTCAATGGAAGTATAAAATCTCATTCTATAAATTCAGAACAGATATTATTGAAAATTTCTGATGACCAAGAAATCTATTTCACCGATAATGGAGGAAACATTGCTGAATTAATTGAAATTTTGGAAACATGGGTTGTTGAAATAAATTCTAGGAAATCTACTGATAGTTTAAGATCAAGGTTTTCTAGTTTAAGAAGAGAAAAACAAGCAATTATTTCGAAATTAGATCAATTAAATTTAGATTCTGTTAAAAATGATTTAGGTAAATTAGAACAAAAATTGAAAAATACTCAAGATAAATTAGCTGGAAGAGAAATAAAAGAAGATTCACTCTGATTCTCCTATTTCATCAATTTTTTTATTTTTTAATTCGTTCTCTTTTGATTCTTGTGAATAAGATTTCATTTCGGGAGATTTTTCTAAAAATCTATTAACTAAAGGCTCAATTATCACAGGTAACATAAGTAGAGTGGCAATTGTCAAAGTTAATGAAAACCATGTTTTTGAAGGGATATACGTTGTTCCTGGAGATGAAGATGATGTTGCCCCTAAAGTCATTAATTTTATTGAGCCAAACCAAGGAATCTCTCCGCCAGCAATTCCTTCTAACCATTCTTTTGAAACTGCCTGTACACGTTTTCCTGAAGCATCACTTAGTCCACCTCCAGTAGTATTATTTGTTGCAGAACCACCTTGATCTACATTACAATTATTATTGTCTCCTAATGTTAAATATCCTTCATGATCAGGAACCCAATCTATAATTCTAAGATATTGAGCATGTGCACCATTATCAGTCAAATCACAACGATATTTTGTAAATTCCCAACTAATTTTCGTAGAGTTTCTAATTGTTGTTCCTGCAACATCCCATGTTAAAATACAAGAGCCAAGTTGAGAATCTGTTGAGTCAATTAAAAATTTATCATAATTACCA
>CATFLP010000031.1 GCA_949514915.1 Methanobacteriota archaeon
CCAGTGACTCCAGCATTAATCATATCTTCAGCTTTACATGCACCTACTCCTTGAGTTCTAACTAGGAATATTGTAGATTCATCTAAAAGCATCTCATATTCTTGTAGCCTCTTTAGAAACATCTCTATTTTAGCTCTTGCTCTATTGGCGAAACCTATTGGCAAATCACGCTTAACTCCACCTACTCTTGGGAAATTATAGTGCATTCTACTCCCGCCTAATTCTTGTAATAAATCTAGGAATAATTCTCTATCACGCAAACACCAAACAAAAACAGTGAGGTTTCCAACATCAGGACAATATGCCCCCAACCACATTAAGTGGCTTGCAATTCTTTGCATTTCCACAGCAATAAGCCGTATGTATTCTGCTCTTTCAGGAACTTCGGCACCTAATAAGTCTTCAGCAGCATAGATGTAAGATTGTGCCCAAGTCATTGCAGAAGCATAACATAAACGGTCACAATAGGGAGTTATTTGTGTAAAATCTCTTGCTTCACATATTTTTTCTACACCTCTATGGATATATCCTAATTCTGGTACAGTATCTACAACAGTTTCACCATCAACTTTGACTCTCAATGTCCATAATCCATGAGTCATTGGATGTTGAGGCCCCATTGTAATCCACATTTCTGCCATAATATCTCCTCATTTCTTTTTATCTGAATCTAATGGTTTTCTCATAAAACCTTGAGCATCATCATACATTTCATTATGATCGTGGTATCTAATTTTGTGTTGTTTTTGTAATGGGTGGAAACCTTCTGGAGAATCATGAGGATTTAACACACGCATCATATTTTGATGCCCTTCAAATTCAATTCCGACTAAATCCCAAGTTTCCTTTTCATTCCAATCTGCGCCATCCCAAATAGATTGAACACTCGGTACTTTTGGCTCATCTGTTTGTGGGAGAATTAATGAAACTTGATATTCTAATGGAATTTCCATCCCAGTTAATTTAGATGCATTAATTACAGTTTGTTCTCCAACTTTTGGGTCCTTAATTCCTTTTCGAGTTAAATGAATAACAACTTCCCAACCTTTTTCTGGAGTGCCAGGATTGTAACCTGGTTGGCCAGTAATATATTCAAATTCTAATGGGAAATGAATTCCAGTAATCATACTTAGATAATCTACTCCTTGTTCGAAACGTAACCATTTTGCTAAACTAACCCAATGATTTGGTGGGCAATTAATATGTACAAATGAAAATTTTCTTCCACTTCTATGTTGGCATGCTTCTGCAGTAACTCCTGCTTCTTCAAATCTCTCGTTAGTTTCATTTACAGCAGTTTCAACAGCTGAAAGATTTTGTTCTGAAGATATACTTTGCATAATTCTACCCCTTAATCTTCTCCAATAATTATTGGTGCATCAGTTTCACTTTCTTTTACTGGAGGCGCACCAATTCTGATAATTTTTTCACGTAATTTGCCAAACCCATCAATTAAAGCTTCAGGGCGAGGAGGGCAACCAGGAATGTATACATCAACTGGGATAATTGTATCAACCCCTTCAAGAATATTGTAAGATTGGAAATATGGGCCACCAGAAATAGCACATTCACCCATTGCTATACACCACTTTGGTTCTGGCATTTGCTCCCATAATCTAACAATTGGATCAGCAAATTTTTTACTAATTGGCCCATTTACCAATAATACATCACATTGTCTAGGAGATGAACGGAAAAATACACCAAATCTTTCAGCATCAAATCTAGGTGCTCCTGCTGCTGCCATTTCAAGTGCACAACATTTTATTCCAAGATGAAGAGGAAACAGACTTTTTCTTTGAGCCCAATTGAAAAACCTACCACCTAGTACGCCAATTAATTGCTTAATTTTGGTTGCTTTAAGCGCTTCATCAGTTACATTACCTACAACATCAATCAATGCTCTGCTGTTGAATACAGTAAAATTCTCGGAATCATCTTTCATAATATCACTCAAATATAGATTCTACCTCTTTTGCGGAAAACATGCCATACTCCTAAACTCATCAAAAGTAAGAATGCACCCGCAACATACATTGCAATAGCAGCATCATCGTGTCTTGAATTACTAATGTCTGCACTCATCGTTAATGTACCAGCTAATGCTAGAAACATGAACGCGATATCAAAAACTAGGAATATAATTGCATACCAATAGTATTGGAAATGAAATTGAATCATAGCGCCTCCAACCGGTTCAGAACCACATTCGTATGTGCTTAATCTTCGGGGGTACATACTATGGTCAGTTTCATATCCGGGTAAGAAATAAGATCTTGTAATATTTGGATTGGCTGAATCAGTAACAGGTCTGATAAATCTTGTAATTATAAATTGGCTAAGTGGGAAAATTATGCCAAGAATAGCCATTAATCCAACGGCTACGTAACTCTCAGTCACGGTCATTTTTTCGACATCCCAGAGTGCCCTAAGGCTCCCTTACTAAGTTCCACTTAAACTCCGGAAATAAGCATATGCTTTTATTTAAAGTTTAGGCATACCTAAACTTAGCCTTAAATTTCATCTTTTTTCCTTTCAAAATACATACTGCATAGTGCTGCCATTGTAATACATGAGAGTGCTGAAATATATCCAAATCCAGGTAAAAATCCACTTGCTTCTTCACCGATCACCTTTAATTCTATATTTTCTCTACCAATCATTCCAACCATATCTTTGGGTTGAACACTTACAGTAAATTGGAACTCGTCACTTAATGTAGATTCTGGGGGCTCTACTTTGATTTTAATCACCTTAAATTCACCAGGTGCAATTGAAAATTCAAGGTCTTCACTTTCTGGAATCAAAGGAACCCATCCTCTTAGTCCTTCAGAGACAACAACAACAACTCTTTCGTTTGTATTTCCATCATTGTAAACTCTTAATTCAAAGATTGCATTGTCTGGATATTCAATATTTTGTGTAGCACTGCCAATCGTTTCAATTTTCAAATCATGTATAGTTTCGATTTTTAAAACAACTTCAAGAGTTTTAACGTATTCAGCATTGAATTCAGATCGAACATCAATATATACAGTTCCGCCATCTCCATCTTCTACATTTTCATCAATATTGAGGCTAATAGTTACTTGAATAGCAAATAACATGATTTCATGAGTGCCTGATAACCCTCCCGCTAACCATGTATCATTTGCATCATCCATGTCAGAAAATTCTAGAATCTCTCCATCTCCTCCCACATAAAAATTACCAGAAGTAAGATTTCTTAATACATATTTCATAGGCACAGGTATTGATTCAGTAACATCAGAAACCACTCCATTTTTGTTCACGGTTAATTCATGTTCCACTCCATTGATACTTCTTACTGTGATAACAGCATTATCCTCTTGCGGATTTCCATAAAATACACCGTCATTTTGTATCCAAAATACAAATTCTGCTGATCCACCTGGAGCTTGTGTTACTTCTACTTGATTAGCATTCTCTCCAGGATTTTCAAAAAATGCATTCATTCTAAAAATTAAATTTGAACTTGTAGTAGTGAGATTGAATGTTTTTTGTAGATTTAATTGATCAGCAGTATTTAGGACTTGTACAGTAGATCTACACTGACTTTTTTCTCCTCCATCAATTGTTATTTTTGCAAGTAGATTTTTTGTCGTTTGTGCTGGAATATTAATCAAATTAATTTCAACAGCATTAGGCACATCTTCAAAGAAACGAACATCCCAATCAGAATTACTTCCATCACTACTTGTGCAAGAATTTTTGGAAACTACTAAATTATAATCATCTGCAACGTTACCATCATTTGTCACAGTAAATGGGAAAGAAACGGTAGTTCCGTCTTTGCCTGATTGGGTAGTAATTGTAACGTCAATATCAATCCCATGCCTTTCAGCAACAGGTACAGATGTTGCATCATCATCTAACAACTCATTATTTCTGAATAATTCTGCTGTGTATACTACTGCTTCATCTGCTAGAGCATTTGTTGGTACTGAAATATTTAGAAATACAATTACACTTTGCCCTTTATCTACAGAAATTGAATTTATTGATCCTCCAGTATCTCCAGCATAAAAACTTGAACTCCATCCACTTGGTTCATCTGAATCTATTGTTACAGAAAATGTATCTGGACCGTTTCCAGTGTTAGTAATTTGAATTTGTGCGGAACCAGTATCTCCAGGTTGAATTTCTGCAACGTTACCAATAAATTCAATTTCACCATCATGATATTGCCCTACGGTTACATCAAGAACGCTAGTACATAGCACTCCTCCTTGTTGTGCACTTGCTCTAATTGTAATTGATGCAGTTTGGCCAGCATCAATAGAATTATCAGGACTTACTAATACATCAAACACATAATTAGAACTAATTTCTAATTCTCCAGAACCTGGTTCTATATCTTGAATCCAAGAACTTTTACTTCCAGATGATGAAATGGCGATATTAAAATCAGTGTTCCCCTCATTTCGCACTGTAAACCTTGCAGTTGTTGATTCAAAAGGTGCTGCGCTCACACTTACAGAAGAACTTGTAAATGAACAATCTTTAATTTCTGGAATTTCTAATTCTAACTCTAATTCATCAGTATTATTTTCTTCATCTTGCCCAGGCGGTGCATTTGTAATTGTTGCTGTGATTAGAAAACAAGCATTCAATGCCCAAAATTCATCATTCATACGAGAAACAGTAAATGTGACAACTTCTTCATCTCCCGCATCAAGACTTACTTGTTGAGGGTCAATTTCATATTGCATACTATGATCTTCACAATTTCCACCATCTGATGTTGTTTCGACTTCAAGGCTAATTGATTGATTAAATTGACCAGTATTTTTAACTGTTACAGGCCAAATAACTTCTTCATCATTACCATTCCATGTTTTTTCTTCTGCATGATCAGTACTAAGTTCAACTCCATATGTGCTTCCGCTGCTACCTTCTCCAGCGGTTGTTGTTACCGTAACTTCGCCATTTCCAGGCCCTGTAATGCTTTGTGCTGCAGCTTGTACTGTAGTATCACATGATTCTGCGGGTTGTGCACTAAGATTAACATATAACATGACATCTACTGAATCTCCTGAACTAATTGCTCCTTGAGGTTGCTCTACAGTAGATGTATATCCTGTACATTCGGGCCCTTGAGATGCAGTTAAGGTTACCGTAATATCATCAGATCCATCATTATTCACCCTAATTGTATATTCTGCAGTGGTTCCAGGATCAGATTCTTGAGTCATTGGAGAGGCACTTAGGGATACTTCTGCAGCAGCATATACTGTTGGAATAGTGGAAAGAAAAATTAGAATTGCTAAAGAAAAAGCGTAGTTCCTAGATGACATATTGCCTCTGCTCATACATCCGCGAGCCCACACATATATCAAAAACCCACTCTTTGTTTGTATAAGTATCCATTAATATCTCATTAAAACTAATTTTGCCAAATTAATTATAATTTTAGGAACTTTTCCTTATGTTTCATTGCATGTTCTCTTGCTTTTTCTTCAGGGTATCCTGTTGAAATTAATTGTTTAATATATTCTTCCATTTTTTCTTTTGCTTGAGGCGTTAGTTCTGATTTGTTATTGTTTGCTTTAGGGAATATTGGTGGCACCTGAGGCATTCCAATTGAAGGATTAATTTGATTTGGAAGTGGAGGTAGTGCAGGTAAATCAGGAAGATTTGAAATTTGTTTTTTATTAAATGGGTTATTTTTTGGAATTCCATATGCAGCCACACCAATTCCAGCAATAATTAAAATCAGTAAACCAATAATTAACATTCCTCCATTACTTCCTTCAGATTTCAAAATAGCGTTATATTCCTCATTTCCATTAGAAATAACATTGAATTTTGCACTCCCTCCTATAATTTCTTTATTATTCTGTAATTCAAATGTAATTTCAAAAGTACCTACGTCCATTGGAGTTAATTCAATAACTACTCTTTTACTTTCACCAGCATCAAGTACTATCCAATTCGTATCTTTGATTTTTGCAACCCATCCTTCAGGCACAATAATATCTAGTTTATCACTTATTTTTTCATTACCTAGGTTGGTTACCTCAAACTCAACATCTTTAATTACATTGTATTCCATTAATGGAATTGATACGTCAAACCAATCTAATTTAAATTCTTGAGGCACAGTCAGATTAGAGAGATGATTAATTTGATAATTATCTTCAAAATTCAAACTAAAATCAAGTTGCTCTATTGTTCCAGCACTAATTGTATTAGGAATAATAATTTCACATGTTGCGATTTTAATTAATGCAGGTTCAACAATACCGATTTGTTCACAGTTTGTTTCCCATCTATTATTCGTTTCTAAAATTATATTTGGATTAAAATCACGATCTCCCTCATTAGAAATAACCCACCTCATATTAAATGAAATACCAATAGGAAGCTTTTGTCCATTTTCTAAATCAATTTCAGTCCCATTACTATATTGGTAATCTAAAAATTCAATTGATGGCTCAGGCAAATACAATACATCTAATTCACCAAACCATTCAAATGTTGAACCTTGCAATGTACTCATTATGAGTTTATATGTTCCACTTTCTGCTTGTCCATTACCTTGAATCGGAATAATGACATCTGCGTAAGAATTTGGTTGTATTTCAAAGAATTTGGTGTAAGTTAAAACAATCCATCCTGATGGCATTATCGCATCAACAGTTACAGAGGCAATAGAATTACCACTATTGATTAATTTAAATGATAGATTTAGTCTTTCATCTGGCATAACTTGTTCAATAGACATATTTGATATTGGATTAATCATCTCATAAGTTCCAACGACTAAATTAATTGATTTATTCCACATTTGATTGGGGTTATTTTGAGAAATAGCTAAGATATTTAATTCAAGAATTGTACCAGCAGGAATTAAAGATACAGGGGGAAATATTTCGATAGGGATATTTATTTCTTCAGATATGGATAGCAATCCACTATCAAAATTATTAGAATCATATTCCTCAAAATTTGCTTGCCAATATTGTGGAGAATTGATTATTAAATCATAACCTTGTACTGAATTTCCTCCATTAATAAATTTCAAATCAAAAATTGTAGGGCTAATTGGAGAAACTAATACTTGATCACTTGCTGACATTATTGCATAAGGTAAATTATCTACATATAGACTGATAATGAAAGTCTCTAAAATATTATTGTCAATATCTTTCCCCGATATTTCTATATCATAATAGCCTGGTTCTGGAGGAAACTCTAAGGGAGGAATACTTACAGAAACAAAGACTTCAGTAGTTTCTTGACCTTGTAAATAATGACTTGTCGATGATAAGCTAACAGACCATTGCTTTGAAAGTAAAGTGTTTCTTTGTATTGGAGAATTACTTTCAATAGTAGTATTGGTGCTTATGAATGCAGTATTTGTTAAATTTACAGACCAAATTGCTAAATCATCATTTGCATCAGTCCATTCAATTACAGACATTCCTGAACTTAAACTAATTCCAGGGGTTGTAACTTGTATTGTATCATAATAGATATTATTTATTTCATCAGTTTCCTCTAGATCATCATTAGAATCTGCATGTATTGAAATTTCTTTAACTCCAGATGAATCTGGAGTCCAATCCCAAGTCAAAACAGTTTTTGCACCAGTACCCAATGAAAGTTCGTATGAATCTACTGAAGCCCCATCAACTTTTAATTCAACATCGAAATTATTTGCTTCGGTATTTCCAATATTGCGTATTTCATAACTTAATTGTACTTCTTCACCAACATTTGGTATTGGATTACTTGTAATTAATGATCCAGGCGTTGGCACGACATCAGGACGTAAATCATTTATCCCAACTCCACTAGCTGCTATAGCAAACATTTGAGATCTTGGACCCCCATGTTGAACATCAGCTACAGTTATTTTCCAAAGACCAGTTTGTGCATTATCAACTAAAACGACTTCCACATTATTTGTATCATCAGAAGTTCCTCCAGTTACAGAACGGCCATTTTGAAACATATTTCCGAGATAGATGGTGCCATCTGGAGCTTCGACTTCTAAATTCAAATCATTTACTAATTGTTTAGATGAGAATCTAGATCCCATATGATCAGACCACGCTAAAACAACTTTGAATGGAGAACCAGGCGATGTTACATTGATATTGTACTCTAAACTAGTGCCACTGTTTGAAAGAGTAGACCTGTCATCTACCCAGATACCCCTTCCACCAGTAGGAGCAATTGAGTTTTGAAGATTTATTCTTCCCCAACCTTCATTATTATTTGGAATATCTCTAGTCCCTATGTCTTGGGCACCAAGAATTAATATTGCTTTCATTAATGCTCCTTGTGGAGATGCTCTTTGGGCGACTTCAGTCAAATATTCTCTTACTAATGCTGCTGCACCCGCTGCATTAGGTGTAGCCATTGAAGTACCTGTATATTCCATATAATACTGATTTTCCCAAGTAGATCCACTACTGTCTGTAGCCTCTTGAGATTTACAAGAACGAACATAACCCCCTGGTGCTAGAATATCTGGCTTTATCCTATCATCATCTGTAGGCCCTCTTGAAGAACCACTCATGATTGTATTTGGAGCTGAACCATAACGACTTTGATGCATTCCCACAGTAATTGGATTTTTTGCCGTACTGGGGGAACTAACAGTTCCTGAATTTGGCCCATCATTTCCTGCAGCGAAAACAATTGAAAGACCTTGATAACCATTGTAATAACGATCATAAGTGTTTGCTTTATCATCAACATCTTCACTTTCACTAGTATAAGCTCCTTGAGCAGCACTCCCAAAAGAACCCCATGAATTTGAATGAATTCTTGCACCTGCTGAATATGCATTTCCTAATAATTGAGTTATAGATGGAGAATAAAAATTACCATTATCGTCATCTTCCATTGCTTGGAAATACAATTCTGCTTGAGGTGCAACTCCAGCGTAACCTCCTTGAGTTCCATCTCCAAGAACAGTGCACGCAACATGTGTTCCATGCCCACTCCATTTATCACCTGTTTTTCCTCCATCATTAACAACATCAATTTTGGCATCTATACGATTTCCAAAATCACCATGGTCATGATCAATTCCTGTATCAGCAACTGCAATTAATTGTCCACTTCCATTAAGTCCATTAGTTGGAAAGTAACTAGTAACCGTTGACCATTTCATATGAGTTCTAGAATTATCATTGAATATTGTAAATTCTGGAGAAATCCTAATCCATGCAACTCCAGGGTTTGATAACAAATTAACTAAATTAGAAGTTGATGTTTTTCCATCAAAGCGACCTAAGTCCCATTTTATAATTTCTTCCAAGCTTAATTCTAATGTTTTTGGTAAATCTGAGAATAAAATATCTCCATTTGCCCCCATAACTTCAATATTCTCATAAAATCCATTGCTATCAGCTCTTCTCCAACCGTCAATACGAAGTAAAATTTCTTCGATATTTTCTTCTTCATTCTGATTTAATAATTCAAGAATCACATCACCTAATATTAGTGCAATTGGGATGTCATGTATTGCTTTTATTTCTTCAATATTTTTAATTTCATCTAAACTAGAGATTGGGCCTTGAACAATATATCCACTAGGCCATATGTATTCTCTAATTGTAATACCTTCAATTTCGTTTAGATTTTCTCTTGCATTGTTAAGAGGTATTTTCCCATCAACAATTACTAATTTCAAATCAGTTCTAAATTCAGATAATATTTCAGGAATTTCAACAGTTGGAATAAATTCATTTGAATTAAAAATACCAATTCTTGTCCAAGCTTCAGGAGCTCTTTCCTTAATTTCTACTTGATTATGATTAACAACTTCTAAATTATGTAATTGGTTTGGATCTACATTAATTATTTCAAATCTTTTTTCAGAACCATCTTCTTCAATCAACTCGTTTTCAATAGGATTTAGTAACGGAGACAAACTTGTTAAAATAAGAAGTATTAACGAAATGAATACAACTCTTACGTCTCTGTTCACGTTACTCCGTCTTCACTACCCTATTCAACGGTTTAGTATAGATGTGAGTTTAAATTATTAACCAATGCCTAGTAACTTTATTTGAAAACCAATCATATACATAATCTCCTACAGGATGAGTCCATGTTTTTGACCTTTGATTGTTTTTCCCATCTTTGTAATTAATTGTAATTTTAATTTCATAATTATCCCAAACTGTTGCACCAGGGACTGTTAATTCTAAATCATTACTTGCAACACTGATATGTGCACCAATTTCTTCTCTGTAGAAAATTGTATTATTCAATTCATTACCTTCTTGATCTTCAAACGAAATTTCAACGCTTACTTCACTAATTCCTCTACTTCCAACATTGTGTACTTGTGCCAAAATTACGTGCCCTCCTCCAGATTGCATGTAAATAACTTCAACGTTTACAGCATCTCTTGGAATCACCCAATAATAAGTTGCAAAAACACTAGAAAGAAGTAATAGAACTACTAAAGATGCTGCCAATAATCTTACTGGAGACAATGTCTCCTGAATTGTCTGTAACATTTCAGCCGCTTGTTCACTTTTTTCTAATTCCTCTTTTGTAGCATAAACTGTATCTGAAATTTTAATTAATTGGATATCCTCTTCATCTTCCATTTCATCACCTAAAAAATTGTATATAATATTGTTAACACTCCACTTGAAATTGGTTCAGGGAAAACAACATGAGTTGTAGAAGCTCTACCATTTGTTAAAGAATTTAATAGTGATAAATCATTTCCAATTCCATTAATTCCAAATGTAGAAACAGTTGGAATAATACCTGTTACTTGAGCATCAATCAAGACTCCCTTAGCGTCCCAAGTAATACCTCCAAATTCAACTTCTACATCTCCAGTTGCGATTACTTTACCTCCAGTAACATCACTAATTAATACAATAGGATACATGTTACCAATATATGATGCATGAACCGTTGCACTACGTAGATTTTCGCCTAATACTTCACTACTATGCAAATATACACCAGGTTGAACTGGTGTGTCAGCCTGCCTCAAGTAAAATCGTTTAATTCCATTTGGAAATGATTCAATTTTCATGCCCCAATTTTCAGTATGTTTTATGCTTGTAGTACTTGGCATATCTTCAGCAAGCATTAGTATGTCTGATCTTGAATCAATTGCTCTTCCAGTTGCGTAAATGTACAAATCCATTTCATCTCCGTTTGATGTATAATCGAGAGTATTAACACCTTGGAAAGTAGTATCTTCAGTGATATCGAAATTTTTTGAAGGGCTTGTAGAGAGATGAACTTCTCCAGGTAAATCTCTCATAAATGCAGTTGCAGGCCACCATTTACCGTCAACATAACGAGCCATTGAGAGCATTAAAGCATCTACAGAATTAATTGCTGAAGTAGAGCCACCTGGAGCAGGTACGCTAAGGTCCATTTCTAGAACATCACCTATAGTCGCGGCGAAATTAGCTCTTGGGGGAATATCTACAATTAGAGCATCAAGACGTTGTTTGAGAACTTTATCAAGCATCGTTATTTGTGCATATTCAAGTGAGTTTTCAAGTTCAAAACTCATATCAGTATAAATTCTAGGAACTACCAATGTTGAATCTGTTGACATATACATTTGAACATTAACATCAGTTGCACGCGTAGTATCAAAACCAGCTAAATTTATTTTCAAGTCCATGCCCTCTAATCCCTTGACTAAGATTAAAAAATCTCCATATTTTGGTTTCCAATCAGTCATTTGTAAATCTAAACTCCATTGTGGAATTCCTTCTTCAACAAAGTAAAAATAACTCATTTCAATAATAGGAGCAATTTTTGGCAACCAGGCTTTGATGTGATAAGATCTTTCATCATGTGCAAATATTCCTGAATCTTTTAATAAATCTAAATCTATATTTTTAAGTTCTTCAGAATTGATCCACCCATCTCTCATCATTTCAGCAAATTTATTGGGATCATGGATTTTCCCATCCATAAGTTCGGTAAATCTTTGTTGTTCATTTTTTGAAATTATGCCATCATTCAAAATCTCAATTAATTCAGGTTCTGAATTATTTGTAAAATTTAATTTTGTAAGATTTAGATCTAACATGGTTCTTTCTACAAATGTTGAAGATAACCCGTGTACCCAATCAGGTTCATCATCAACATAATCTCCTTTTTCTAGTTCAAGAAGTACATCAAATTCTTCATCTGATTGTAAATTTAATACTAAACTAGCATTAATATCACCAGGTTTAGGGCCAAGGAAGTCTCTGGTAATATTTCCTACCAAATCATTTACTCCTGTTCCAAAACCAACAAGCCCAGCAAGGAAATAAGAAATACCGTTAATTCCACTTTGTTCACCAAAACTAGGAAGTATTAATGATTCACTAGAATCATCAGTTGGAACATCAACTTCCAAATTTCCTGGTAATGGTGAAATATGTACTGTTGCATTTAATCCCAGATGTTTATTTTCATAAGTAGTTTCATCAATTAATTTTGCATTCAATGTAGTTCCTTGAGGCCGGATTAATTTTACATGGGCTAAACCTTCAACTCCATTTGCTCCAGGATCTTCTGGGGAGCGCCAAGATGCAGTCAGTAGATTACTGATCTTAACAGAAAGACTTGCCTCATCAATATCGCCATTTTGCCAATGATATGCATGGTCGCCATCAAGAACATAATCAGTTGTAGCATTCGATATTTGAATTGCAATAGAACCTAAGGGCTCTGTAGAACTATATCCTACTTCATCACCAAGTAATATTTCGAAATCTTTTGGCAAATCTTCCAATTTTAATGCATTTCTTTGTTTTCCTGCTTCTGCATGGTAGGTTAAACTTGCAATTCCTGTATTTGCTGAATATTGCATAGATTCAGGTGATTGAATAATTGTAAGGTTTCCTGGTCTTTCTGATAATAATGCGGATTGGAATGCGGAAACATTTACAGAATTTTTATCATGTTCTAGATATGCAAATCTAAATTGGTCACCTTCTTCCATTTCAATTTCTATAGTTCTTATTTCATCATTAACATCAAATGAATAATGAATATTTGATAATCCTGAAAATTTAGCACTTAAACTAACTCTAGTTAAAGGAGTTAAATTTCCTAACCTTCCAGTTACATAATCTAGGTCATTATCTTTTGTTAGCATAAAATGGTCTTCTAATAGTGTTGGGTGTGAACTACTACCAAATAATATTCTAATTTCTCCTAAATATCTTTGAAATCTATTTTCACGTACACTATTCATCATTTCAATATGGAAATCTCCCCCATTAGAACCTGAAGTTTCTGTTAAAGAATCAGGTATTGTATTTAGAATTGAACCTATGTTGATAATTACATCTACTATCGTAATTATTGCTCCATCAAGAAGTTGACTAAATGCACTTAGGCTAGGATCATTAGGCACTTCAGGTTCTTCTTCTCCCCCTCCTAATTCAAATGACCCATACAATACAATTACTTCTGGAATATCTGATAAAGTAAAATGAATTCTTCTATGATCAGATTCATTTCCATATCTTTGAAACCAAGAAACATAGTCGAGTTGTTCAACTTTTGTCTTCGATGCTATTAAAACAAGAGTATTTGGGCTTGTAGAACTATGTGGATTGACAGGTAATGTTGCATCATTATTATTTTGTGAGTCATCCCTACTAAAGTTCTTAATTCCTAAAATAAAAGACAATCTTGAAGGTCTTTGACCAGGCATATCAACTTCGTTATCATATCCAAGCATACTATAAATTCTATCAATTTCATCAGGCTCAAAGCTTTGAGAAGGTAATTTCCTAATCCAACCTATAGCTTCAGTAATATTGCCATATTCATCACCTTCTGGAAGGTTTGAACGATCTTCATAGTAATGAATACGCAAATCAGTTTCTCTTTCAGACCAGAATTCAATAGTATCTAATCCATCTTCTCCAAGGTTATCATTTCTAATGATTAAATCAATTTCTTCAGGTAAACAATAGCGTATGGGAATTGTAGTACACGGAGATGTTGAGTTCCCTGTAGGATGGAAAGAAGCATCTATATATGCCATTTCAAGGATAGAATCTGGGCTTTCACCACTTGGATAGTGTACATAACCTAGCCCGACTGAAACTCCACAATCTTGCTCTTCACTTGGGAGAGATCTTTGATCTGGAGTATATTCTACTCTACACTTTGCTTGCCCATCATTGATAATATTCAGAGAATATGGAGAAGCAAGCATTGCAAGACTTAGTTCAGAACTACCTTCAAAGACACCTAGTAATGTAAGCAATCCTCCAGCAGCAGCATCAACAGCAGAAAGAGTAGTATCGGTAATATTCAGAGTCACCCTTTCTAATCCAACATTTAATTCGAAATTTTCAGGGCTTTGCGTAAATCTTGAATCAATAGACCATACATAACTTTCACCAATCTCAGAGCCCACAGATAAATCATAGGTAAATCCTTTCAGTAAAGAAACTTCCAAACTACTTATTTCATCCCATAGTACATTGTCAATATCGAGTGCGCGAACTGAATATGTAATTGTTGGTTTTACCCAAAGTTGTGCAGGAACTCCAACAGAAATATCAAAAATACTGCCATTGTAAGGCCAGGAATTTCCAAAATTATCAATGATATCCCATGTTTCCCCTTTTCCAAGATCTAAATCAGTATTATCAGGAAATACAGAAATCGTGAGAGTTACTTCGATATCAGCATCACAATTAACATCACAATCTCCGTCAGCATCAGTATCTTTCCCATCAATATCAATTTCATTATTAAATGGATTTGGAGGGAATGCAATTAATTGTCCATAAAAGGAAGCATTATCAAATTTAATTAATCCTTCTTCACTAGATAATGTAGAATAATTAGTAATTATTACATAATTATCAATTCCCCAAGGTGCTAATGTTTCCCACAAAGTTCCAGGCAAACCATCTGGTCTTTGTTGAGGATCTTCAAGCATCTTAAACGGTAGTGGATGATTAGGATTATTTGGTTCAGTAGTTGTTAAAATCAAATCATTAAGATCAGTAGAATTTTCCCCAAAAGGTTCGTTTATTCCGCTTTCTCGAACATTAATACTATCTAAAATTGCTTTTGATGAAATTGGAGCGGCTTCTTGTCCATCACCTAAAAAATTTGTTGTAGAAACTTCATGTAGCTTTTCTAGAACTCCAAAATCATTTGTTTTTAATGCACTTGATTCAGCAGAAGCTAAGGGAGAAAAACTAGATCCAATCATTAGAATAAAAAATAAAATAGCAATTTTCCCTTTTTTGATTTTCTTCACGCGAGGGAGTTCTACGATAAGACGAATCCCTTCCATAAAAGAGGCAGGCTATGACCTTCCTCATTTATCATTGCCCTTTATGAGTACTATAAACTACGAATTTAATACAATAATTAAATGTCAATATCTCCATCATCATTATTTAATTTCTCAGGTAATGGTGGTAAATCTATTTTCAATCTCCCTTTTGTTTGATTAGAAGGTTTAGAAATTAAATCCATTCCAGGAATTTCCATTTTCATACCAGTGCTTTTCTTTTGAACCCCCTCATCTTTCTTATCTATTTGTTTTTCATCGTTATTAGATTGCTTAATTTCATTCAGGAAAGACAAGTCATTATCGATTTCTTTTGTTACTTTAGGTTTTGAGTCTTCTTCTTCAATTAGTGCATTAAGCATATCATTTCCTAAATTATTATTCATCTGTGGTTGAGTTTGTTGAGGTATTCCAGCCATTTGCTGATAATTTATTTGTTGAGTTTGTGGTCTACTCCATTGTTGTTCAGTATTTCCAATATTTGCAACATTTGCTAAATCATTTTGTTCATTGCCGTATAGTTCTTGGGATAGTTCCTGTCTTTGTAGTTCTGCTTGTTCTTCAGGAGTAAGATTTTTTCCTTCCATTTCTATTTGTGAAATTCTTTGTTGAATATTATTCCATCCAACATACCCAAGGCCAACTAGAATTACAAGTAAGAATAACCCTCCAAAAAGATAAATTTTTGAAGATGCTTCAGGAGTAATAGCTTCGGAAACAGCCACAGAATGAGTTAATTCTAATTTTCTATTTTCTGAATTAACAACCTGTACCATTACAGTATATACTCCAGGGGAAGAATATGAATAACTCATTACAGCCTCATTTGTTGATGTATCGTAAGCACCTAGAATCCAATCATTTCTCTTATTTCCATCATTATCACTATCTGTACTTAAATCAATATCCCATCGATAAATTAAATTAGAATCTTCAGGATCATTTGCTTTAATACTAAATTTCAATGGACTATTTTGAACAAGGTTGTCTTCAGGCCAAGTAACAGAAATAAGTTCTGGGCTGGTAGCATCAACGATTGTAAAATCAATACTGGAACTTACAATATTTCCAGACATGTCTTTGACTCTTACAGTTAGGTTATGTAATCCCAATTCTGTTGTCGGTACTTCAAAAACAAAATCGTTTCCATCAATATTTAAGTCTAAATTAGAATCTAAAAACCAATCAATAGTCTCAATTTCATCATTATCAAAACAGTCACAGGTTAGTACCAATATGGAATTTTGTTCAATAAATGCACCTTCTGTAATTCCTGTAATTTTTAGAGTAGGATTAATACTATCTACGATGTTAATTGAAATTGATTTAGATTCTGAATCTCCATCAACTCTAATAATTTCCAACGTTACATAATATTCCCCAGGAGAGTCCCATTTTGCATTTGCATTAGGTCCTTCAATAATACCAATGTCCTCAATATTCCAACTAATACTCTCAATCTGACTCCATCTATTCGGGGTATTAGATGCATCTAATTCAAGAGCCTCTTCTAATTGGATTTCAGTCGAATTATGAGATAATATCTCTATAATTGGATTTAATACAGGATTTACTAACATTTTAATTGTACTTGCCATTTTTGAATTTCCATTATTTACAACTAAAAGGTTTAATGCGATATTTGAATGATCTGAAGTAACATTCCAATTAAATAGATTATTATTCACTTCTGAAATTACTAATTTTGAATCAACTAAATCACAATTTGAAAAACCCGAATCATCTTCAATAAAGCATGCTTCACCAGTTCCAAATAATTGATTTGATTCAAGGGTTATAATATCTCCTTCATCAAAAAAATATGGTTGATTATTTAATATTACATTATCGAGATTATTTTCTAATTGAACTATAGAATCATATGGTTTCCAAATCCATGGATCATTGTTATATGAGATTTCAATTGAAATAGATACAGTATTTCCTCCACCAGCTCCTCTTCCTTCATCTGCAGGGTGACGCATATTATCTAACACTATTACAAAATCATCATCTGATGGAATAGACCACGTAAAATCTATATCTCCTGTTAAGTTTTCAATGCTTGGATTATTTTCAATTAAATAAGAACCACTTAACGGATTTATGTGGTATTTTTGTTCATTTAAATAACTATAATATACACCAGAATCCATGATTAAAGAATCAATTGCATATGAAGAGTTTCCATTAATGATGAAATCTAGCACTTCATCACCAATATTTCCTTGCAATATTAGTGCTACACAATCATTATCATTTACTGAAAAAGCAGCATCTATGAAAAAACTTTGATTTAGTGAATAGGTATATTCAGAACATTCAAATGAAGATCTAGCATTAATATTTTTGTTATGAAATTCAGCATCTAGATGTTTGGGAATAGTTGGTGTAATGAATAATACAATTACGGTTAGCACTACCAAAAACCTTCTTCCCATATACTACGGTCATCTGACAACTTCAAGAAACTTGTCTAATATTGTTCCACATCTATTCGCCAATCTCATAAGCCAACTTTACTTGTATTGTATTATCACATGCCAGAAAGTAATGATTTGCCCATAGCACCTGTAGCTAAAAAAGTTGAACATTTTGTAAAATTTGGGTTGGTAGATGGTGAAAATCGTGGGAAAAAACCAATGAATCCACCATTAGAAAAGTATGACCCCTATTATTGGATGCGAGACGATTCAAGAAAAGATGAAGAAATAATTAATCATTTGAGATTAGAAAATGAATATACAAGAAAAGTAACAGATTCTCTTGAAAGTTCCCGTGAAGAAATCTATGAAGAATTACTTTCACATATTCAGGAAACAGATACATCTGCTGCTGTACCATTTGGAAAATATGAATATTATTCACATACAATTGAAGGCTTATCTTATTCAATACATTGTAGAAGGAATAAGGAACTGGAAAATTCAGAAGAAGAAGTTATTTTAGATGAAAATGAATTAGCAAAAAAATTAGGTACTACACAAATGAATGTAGGAGGGCTTAGAATAAGCCCATCTCAAAAATTATTGGCTTATTCTGTAGATACCACAGGATATGAGACATATGAAATTAGTATTATTGATTTGTCTAACCATGAATTAATGTATAAAATTCCAGATGTCGCAGGATTCGAATGGGGTTCCGATGATGAAACAATTTACTATACAAAAATGGATGCTGCACATAGGCCTTATCAAGTTTGGAAAAACAAGTCAAACAAGTCAAATAAACTAATTTATGAAGAAAAAGATGAATTATTTTGGGTCGGTCTTTCAAAAACTTTTGATCGTAAATTATTGTTAATCGGTTCTGGTTCTAAAGAAACAAGTGAGATTAGTTTTATTGATTTAAGATCAAATATTGATGACTTAATAATGGTAAAGAAAAGAACACAAGGAGTATTATATTCTATTACTAAAAGAAATGATTTATTTTATATCGTTACTAATATAGAAAATGCAAAAAATTTCCAAGTACTTGTAGCAAAAATAGATGAGCCAGATAATTGGAAACCATTTGTTGACATATCAGGAAAAATAATTTTTTGTAATGATGAAAATAGAAGTATTAATCATACAACAGCATTTCATAATTTTTTAATGATATTTGGTAGAGAAAATGGGTTAAGGCAAGCTTGGTGTGTTAATTTTGATGAAGACAAGGTATTAGATTACCATCAATTAGAATTTCCAGAATCTGCTTATGTTGTTGGTTTAGGTTCAAATATGGAATATAATTCAAATACTGTTAGAATTACGTATAGTTCTATGATTACACCACATACAATTTTTGATTATGTTGTTTCGAATAAAGAATTTAAATTAGTCAAACAAAAAAATGTCCCAAACTTCAATCAATTAGAATATGAAACAAAAAGAGTATATGCACCATCAAAAGACGGGACTATGATTCCTATTTCTGTAGTTTATCGTAAAGATTTTCATTTAGATGGGATTAAAAATTCAAAGTTAATGTTGTATGGTTATGGTTCATATGGTTCTTGTATAGAACCAAGATTTAATTCTGGAATATTACCCATGTTAGATAGAGGAATTGTATATTGTATTGCACACATAAGAGGAGGTTCAGAGATGGGTAGGTCTTGGTATGAAGATCAGGGAAAATATCTTACTAAAAAGAATACATTTGAGGATTTTTGTAGTTGCGCTGAATTTTTGATTGAACAAGGTTGGACTATTCCTGAAAATATTGCAATAGAGGGAAGAAGTGCAGGAGGATTATTAATTGGTGCAGTTTTGAATATGCGTCCAGATTTGTTTAATGTAGCAATTGCAGGAGTACCATTTGTTGACGTAATGACTACAATGTGTGATCCTTCAATACCTTTAACGGTTGTTGAATGGGAAGAATGGGGTAATCCGAATGAAGAAAAATTTTATGATTACATCAATTCATATTCTCCAATAGATAATGTAGTCGAACAAAGATATCCAAATATTTTGATTACAACAGGATTACATGACCCAAGAGTTGCTTACTGGGAAGGTATGAAGTGGTGTGCTACATTAAGAGAAAGAGCAGATTCAGATTCAGGTTTAATATTATTAAAAACAGATATTGAAGCAGGTCATTTTAGTGCATCAGATAGATACAAATATCTTCGTGAAAAAGCATTTGAATTCGCATTTTTATTCGATTGTTTAAATCTATGAGATAATCTCAATACCATCAAATGTCAGATTAATTATATCATAATCTGAAGCAGCATGAACTGCCTTAAATTCATTAGCTGCTTCATTAATTAAATTTGAAGTATCCTTAATTCGGGAACTATAATGAGTAATTACCAAATTATTTGCATTAATTAATTTTGCATTTTGTGCAGCTTGATTTGCAGTGGAATGTAGGTATTGATTTGCAGTATCAATATTTTCTTCTAAGAAAGTCGCCTCATGAATTAATAATGAGGTATTGTAATTAGTTTTTGAAAAATTTTGAAAACCTCTATTTTTTCCTGCCGTATCACCACTAATCAACACACTTGGTCCAATTTTTCCTGTGTCTCTATAATCTTTTGAGGAATGATTTTCAATATCTTCTCCTTTTGCTAACTTTTTAATTTGTATTTGATTCAAATTATTTTTTTCGGCTAGTTCAGAATTGAATTTACCTTTTTTATCATCTTCTTTAATCCACCATCCACAACTTGGAACAGAATGTAAGGTTGGAATATTCATTATTTCAACACCATTTGTATAATTTTTTAAATTTTCAATAGATTGAATGTTATTATTGTCTGGATCTAATAATATTGCATTTAATTTACCAATTTCATCATTTTCATTAACACCAATTAAAATCCAATTAATTTGAAAATTAAGTGCATCTGTAGTGCCACCTAATGACCACCATTGCCTATATTGAAAACACAAGTCTACATTTGAAGGCTCTAAGTCAGAGATTTCAACAAATGGGTTTTTTGATGAGTTTAATTTGTTGACAACCTCATGAGAAGTTGGTGCAATAACTGTAAGTGGCCGTTCTCTTCCATCTAATGATAATGTTTTCAAAAATGGTAAAAGTCCCCAAGTATGGTCTAAATGCCCATGTGTTAGAAGAATTGTATTTATTTTTCCTAATTTTATTCTGAAATTAGAATTTTGTGATTTTA
>CATFLP010000032.1 GCA_949514915.1 Methanobacteriota archaeon
GGTGGACCGCCTGGACTCCTTCCTGGTGGACCGCCTGGACTCCTTCCTGGTGGACCGCCTGGACTCCTTCCTGGTGGACCGCCTCTTCTTGGAGGACCGCCGGGACCTCTTCCTGGTGGACCGCCTCTTCCTGGTGGACCGCCTCTTCCTGGTGGACCGCCTCTTCCTGGTGGACCGCCTCTTCTTGGAGGGCCTCTAGGTGCTTCTTCTTCCTCTTCTTCTTCTTCTTCAAAGATTGCCCCACAACTTTGACAAGAAGTATCTGAAGCCTTTACTAATTCTCCACATGCTTCACAAGCAAAAGTTTCTTCTTCTTCTTCATCAATATTTTCTCCAAATACCTTGTTTACTGAACCATCCCTACTTTTAAATAAAACAATATTTGAACTCATTTCAAAACCTTTTAATGCTAATTCTGTATCTATTTGTCTCTTAAATGCATTAGCAAGATCCATTGGAGTGTCAAGTACACGTCCATCATCTATGAAAGTAATATTTACCTGTGCTACATCATCTACTATTTTTGATTGCGGAGATTCTACTGCTACTCCTCTTTTTCTAGCAACTCTTCTTACAGCCACTTCAGTCATTCTTCTTAGTAGTGATGCATCTGGTAAATCTCCATCTTCACTTTCATCACCAATTGTTTGTTTAAGGAAATTAGATGCTGCTGATGTTTTCCCATCATTAGGCTTCAAATGTGATGGTAAATCAGAATTAACCTGTGAAAGTAAATTACTTGCTGTTTCATTCATTTGCAACCATTTATTCCTTTGCTCTTCTTTAATTTCCTTTTCTGCAAGCATAATTCGTTCTACTAATTCATCTGTTGGACTAGATGATGGTGATTCTCCCATATTTGAAGTGATTGGAACAATCGTTGGCCCTGAATTTGTAGGTACTTGTGATAATGCTGGACCACCCATTAGATTCTTTTCATTTGGCATTGATTTAGATGCTATTTGAGACATTAATTCTTCAGAAATACTTGGTTTTTCAGAAGGGGAATCACTTCCTTGATTGAATGCTTGTGGAGTAACTACTCCAGAACCTGAAGATGTTGCAATTCCGCCTGATAATGATTCTTGAGGAACTCCAAAAGATGCTTTTGAAAGATTCTGCCTTGCACCGCATTCAGGACAAAATATGCTGTCATCAGGTACTTCTTCACCACAACTATCACAGAACATTAATGGCCACCTACAACACTCCTAACAAAGAGTCATTCAAGAGGTTAACCCTTACACTTCGATTTCAAAGTATCTATTTATACAATATTGATTCTCACAAGAATGCTATAACTAGATACTACACCAGAGGATACATATGAGGAATGCTATAGTTGTCGGAGGTGGGCTTGCAGGCATTACTGCTGCTCTAGCATTACAAGATTCTGGAGAATGGAATGTGAAACTTTTCGAAGCAAGAAAACACCTCGGGGGGAGGGTTTCATCGATTCGAGATCCAGATACAGGGCTTGAATTAGATAATTGCCAGCATGCATGTTTCAGAGTTTATGATCATTTTTTACAATTAATTGGAAGATGTAGTGCCGAGAAATCAATAAAATTCCAACAAAAAACTATGATTTCATTTACAAATCCTAATTCAGGAGAAATTGGACATTTATATGATTCAAACCTAAAACCTCCAAATCACATGGCAAAAAGTCTACTTAAATTTCCGCATTTAAAATTTAAAGAAAAATTATCCATGCGTAAAGTGGTTAAAAAATTATCAAAAATGACAGAAGAAGAAAGAATGGATTTAGACGATATTTCTTTCGAAGATTGGTTGATTAGTAATGGACAATCACGAAATTCAATTGAAACTTTCTGGGGTTTTTTTGTACTTGCTGCCCTAAATATTTCTGCTAAAAAAGCAAGTGCTGCACAAGCTGCATTTCTATTTAGAAGAGGGCTTTTTGGAAAATTTGATGCATTTGATGTAGGAGGATTTTCACATCACCTTTCACATATATTTGAAAATGATTTTGAAACTACACTAAAGGATATTGGAGTAGAAATTCATAAATCTACAAAAATCAACTCCCTAATATGGGAAAAAGGATCTTGTATAGGAGTCAATACATCTTCAAATAATTTTAATGCTGATTTAATAATTATGGCAACACCGCACCATATTGCAAATAAACTCCTAAAAACTGGCAATGAATCTACAAAACATATATGTGAGAAATTAGAGATGATGGAATATAATTCATTAATTGGAATCCATGGCCTATATTCAAAAAAATTTATTGATGATGATTTCCATTTTACAGCATTAGTTCATGAACCAATAATTCAAATTGTATTCAATAGAAATTTCGAATTGAATGAAAAAAGTAATTCAAATATTCATCAATGGTTAAGCGTACCTGTAAGCTATGCTGATCAATTTCTGAATCTTTCTAATGATGATTTAGAAGAGGAATATAAAAAAATAATTAGCAAAGTTTGGCCAGAACACTTAAATTTTTTAGAAAAAGTAGTTATTGTAAAATCTCCAAAAGCAACATTCTCAACAAAAATAGGAAGTACGAAATATCGACTCGAACCAAATGAAAACGTCCCTGGATTAATTTTTTGTGGAGACTATATCAACAATAATTGGCCATCTACAATGGAAGGTTCTGTTACAAGTGGTTTAATGGCTGCAGCAAGCGCACTCGAATTAAAAGATTGGAGAAATGATGATTTATGGGACAATTGGCCAGAACCGCCTAGACGCGGAGATGAAAATTGGGGAAAATTCTGAGGTTTAGATATGGGTAAATTTAATTGGGGAACACATGAAATAAAATCTGAAAATGTAACATTAGCAGGTTATGATTCATTTAATGATTTGAAATCTGCACAAAAATATTGTACAAAAATAGCAAAAGCAAATTATGAAAATTTTATTATTTCAAATTGGTTTACACCCAAAGATATTAAACAACACATACAAAATATCTACGCATTTTGTAGATATGGAGATGATTTAGGTGACGATTCTCCATTTCCTCCCTCTGAAAGATTATCATTACTAAATGAATGGATGAATGATTTAGAAAGAGCATATCACTCAGAAGAAAAACCATGGAGTGGCAATCCTAGACATCCGATTCTAATTGCAGTATCACATACTGCAAGTATCTTTCAGATCCCAATTACTCCATTCAAAAGACTTATTGAAGCATTCAAATTCGACCAAGATAAAATTCGTTATAATAATTTTCAAGAATTAAAGAATTATTGTATTCATTCTGCTGACCCAGTAGGGCATTTATTTCTTTACATATATGGACATAAAAGTGAAGATTTACAAAAAATAAGCGATTTTACCTGTACTGCACTACAACTCGCAAATCATTGGCAAGATGTTAGTCGTGATTTAGATCAAGATAGAATTTACATGCCTATTGATGAAATGGAAAAATTCAATTATTCGCTTAAAGATTATCAAAAACGCACTGTTAATGATGAATGGCGTGCACTAATGAGATTTCAAGTTGATCGTACTCGTGATTTATTTGAAAAAGGAACTGAATTATGGGGCAAAGTAGATTCAAGATTAGCTGTGGATTTACGTATGTTTACAATGGGTGGTTTGGCTGTATTAGACGCAATAGAGAAACAAGGTTACGATACTTGGAATAAAAGACCTAAAATAAGTAAATTAAAACAAATACGTATGTTAATGGCCTCTCGTAAACTTTGGAAGGAAGCACACAAAAAGGGTAAGGGTATGGGATAATACTGTACGGACTAAATTGATGGGGAGAATTAGATGGCTGGCGACATGGGAATAGGGAATATTTTTAATAAAAAAAATTCATTAAAACAAAGACCTACACTTACAACAGATTCTGCATTAAAAGCACTTCGTGCTGCAGTCGTTTTAACAAAAGATGCTGTTAATGCAGTATCTGTAACTGCAATGGATGCACTTAGAGAAGCATTAGCATTAATTAATATTAGAAATGAAACTGAGTTGATTGATCCATTTATGCACCTTGAAGCACCTATTTGGGAACATAAACCTCCTAAAGAGCTCATTGAAAAGGCATACGATTTTTGTGAAGAGTTAACTGTTCGAGAGGCTGGTAATTTCTATCACTCTTTCAAGTATCTCCCAGAAGAACAAAGAAGAGCTATGTGCGCAGCTTATGCATTTTGTAGAAGAGCAGACGATATAGCAGACGGAGATTGGCAAGATAAATTTCCTGGCGGACTTGGTATTGATGACCCAGAAGCAAAAAATTATAGAGAAAATGTAGAAAAGTTAGTTGGTAAAAAAGCTATTCTAGATGATGAATTACATAAGGATAAAATGGCACAACTATTCTTTTTCCGTAAAAAATTATCAACGTGTTATAATGATTTATGGAGTACAGATCCTGTATTTTTAGCTTTGAAAGACACAATAGAAGAATATGGGATTCAAAGAGCTTATTTTGATGATTTAATTTCTGGAATGGAAGATGATCTTTACACAAATAGGTATTCTAATTTTGATGAATTATACCTATACTGCTATCGTGTTGCATCTGTAGTTGGAATGATTTGTATTGAAATCTATGGATATGATGACCCAAGAGCAAGAGAATATGCGGAGAGTTGGGGAATATTTATGCAACTGACAAATGTACTAAGAGACATTGGAGAAGATATCAATAGAGATAGAGTATATCTCCCTGGAGATGAATTAAATGCTCTAGGCATTAATATTGAATCATTAAATGGTGAGGTACGTAGACACCAAGACTGGGAAGGTTATGTTTTTGAATATGCACAACGAGCTAAATCTTACCTAAAAGATGCAAAAAAATTGCTTCCATTGTTACCTAAGAGAACAAGATATTCACCAGCAGCAATGATGGCATTTTATGAATCAATATTAAAAGAGATAATTAGAAGGCAAGGAGATGTTTTCAGTTCAAGAGTTAGCCTAAATAAAGTTCAAAAAATATGGTTAGCAGCAACAGTCTACTTACGTCATAGATTTATGCCTTGGTAATACAAAGGCATCAAATAATATTGAACTGTTTGCAAATCATGGCCAAGATGGTTAAGCGGTTTGAAAGGCTTATGCCATTTAAAATCAAAGATGTACTTTTAGTATCTAGTTCCTATGACCACTATGTTCTTGCTGAAGATGGACTATTAACTGAATTAATGACTGATGAATTCGCCCAATTAAATCTATCTCATGCACCAAGAATAATACATGCAAACAATGCCGAAGAAGCACTAAATTTGATGCAAAAATGGAGATTTGATCTTATTATCACCATGATAAGAGTAGGTAATATGAGTGCTCAAGAATTTGGGAAAAATGCTAAAGAGATTCTGCCAGAAACGGAGGTAATACTATTAGCACACAATACTAGAGAATTAGCATCAATAAATACATCTGAATACATAGATCGTATCTTTGTGTGGTCTGGTAATTCTCAACTAATGGTTGCCATTATAAAATTAGTAGAAGATGAAAGAAATCTTGCTCATGACATAAGAATTGGAAATATTCCCGTACTTCTTTTGGTAGAGGATTCAAGAAGGTTTTTTTCATCTTATCTACCTAAATTATATCGAGAAATTTTAACTCAGACAAGAAGTGGTATTGGAGAAGGCTTGAGTTTAAAGCAAACTATGATGAGACTTAGAGGAAGAACAAAAATATTACACGCCACCAATATGGAAGATGCAATTGCTTATGTTGAATCATATGGGCTTAATTTGATTGGTTTGATTACAGATGCTGGTTTCCCAGCAATGAATAGGAAAGATATGCAAGCTGGATTATCATTAATTAAAAGAGTTCGTGAAAGATTCCCAAATCTACCAATTCTTATGCAATCAACTGAAAAGGATAATCGAGAACCTGCTATAGCGCTAGGTGCAGAGTTCTTACACAAATTTAATCCAAATTTACTTTCCGAATTACATAATTACTTACAATACAAATTAGGTTTCGGAGATTTTATTTTCAGGTTACCAGATAAAACTGAAATTGGTAGGGCAAGTACTATTGAAGAATTAGTAATTAAGTTAAGAGAAATGTCATCTGAATCTGTTAAATTCCATGCATTAAATAATAATTTTTCACATTGGTTACATACCAGAGGAGAATTTGATTTAGCCGATGAAATAAGGCCACTAACCTTAAACGATTTCAATAATCCAAATGAAATTCAAGAATTTCTTGCAAATACAATTGAAAACCATTTAGTTAAATCACAAAGAAGTTCTGTATCAAATTATATAGGAAAATTAGATTTTAGAAGAAGGTTTCAAAGATATGGTTCTGGTTCTTTAGGGGGAAAAGGGAGAGGTTTAGCTTTTTTTTCAATGCAACTTGAAGACATGGATTTTGGTGTAAATATCCCTAATGTGAAAATCGATGTACCACAAACAGTAGTACTAGGAACTGATATTTTTGATAAATTTGTAGATGAAAATAATTTACATAATTTAACCTCAAAAGAAATTACAGATTTAGAAGTATCAAATAAATTTCTTTCTGGAAAATTTGATAAAAATATAAGAGCGGAATTAAAAAACCTATCATTACAATTAAATCAGCCATTAGCAATAAGGTCATCTAGTCGACTTGAAGATGCACTACACCAACCATTTGCTGGTGTATACAAAACCTATTTCTTAGCAAATGACCATCCTGATGAATCAATAAGGTTTGAACAATTAATAAATTCTATAAAATTAGTATATGCTTCAACATATTCTGAAAGTGCAAAATCATTTATCAGAGCTACTCAACACTCGATTGAAGAAGAAAGTATGGCAGTGGTGATTCAACCACTGATTGGAAGAAAACATGAAAATCGATTTTATCCAACTTTAGCAGGTGTTGCAAGAAGTTTCAATTATTATCCCGTTGGATCAATGGAACCAAATGAAGGTATTGCAGCTGCAGGATTAGGTTTGGGAAAAACAGTTGCCGGAGGTGAAAAATGTGTTAGATTTTCACCATATAGGCCGAAAAGAGTTTATCAATTTGCAGATATAGAATCCACACTAAAAAGTGCACAAAGGCAGTTTTGGGCATTAAAGATGGACAAATCCTCTGAAATGCCAACAATTAATCCAGAATATAATCTACTAAAATTAGATTTAGAATTTGCTGAAAAGGATAAAGAAATCTCAGAAATAGCTTCAACATGGGATTCTCAAAACAATAGAATATGGGATGGAATTGGTAGAAAGGGACCAAGATTGATTACATTAAGTGGTTATCTAAAAAGAAGTTCATTTCCATTATGCGAAATACTTCAACAAATTTTACAAAAATGTGAAGAAATGTTAGCCTGCCCTGTTGAAATAGAATTCGCATTGATTGACAATGATGATATGAAAGAATTTAATTTACTTCAATTAAGGCCATTAGTAAGTGAATCGACAGAAGTAGAGGTTGAATTTGAGGAATCAATGTTATCAAATGCACTTGCTCACAGTAGTGTATCATTAGGAAATGGAGTTGTTGATGAAATAAAAGACATAATTTATGTGGACCCTAAGAAGTTAGATAGGCAAAAGTCGGTTGAAATTGCAAATTCTATTTCTCGTATTAATGCATCAATGACAAAGGAAAATAGGACCTATCTACTTATTGGTCCTGGAAGATGGGGCTCCTCTGATAATCTATTAGGTATACCTGTAAAATGGAGTCAAATTTCAGGAGCAAGGACCATCATTGAATGTGAACTTGCTGACATTAGTGTTGACCCAAGTCAAGGAACTCATTTCTTTCAAAATATTGTTTCTTTCAACGTAGGTTACCTAACAATTAGAAATTCTGAACCTGGAACTATTGATTGGAGTTGGCTTGAAAAACAAAAATGTATATTTGAAGATGGGCCCATAAAACATGTACGTATTAACAAACCATTGAAGGTGTTGCTTGATGGCAGAAATGGTCGCGCAGCAGTATTAAAGCCCAAAAAATAAGCATAGTATTGAAAACTAATGCACTAAGCCGAGATTAGGAGGACAAGGTATGCGAGTCGCTGTATTGAGGGAAGATAGTTGCCAACCAAAGAAATGTATGGATGAATGTCATGCTTTTTGCCCACCAGTTAGAAATGGAATAGAATGCATTGTAATGAACGAAACCACAGGAAAACCAATCATTAGTGAAAGTTTATGCATTGGTTGTGGAATATGTATTAACAAATGCCCTCATGATGCTCTAATTATTACCCAACTTCCAAGTGAATTAGAAACTGATATGATACATCGTTATTCAATGAATGGGTTTAGATTATTTAGATTACCTGCCCCTAGAGAAAAACAAGTTGTAGGCATATTAGGTCCAAATGGAATGGGAAAATCTACTGCAATAAATGCACTCAGTGGGCAACTAATTCCAAATTTAGGAGATTGGGATAATTTAGAACCAAATTGGGAAAATGTAATTGCAGAATTACCTAGAGGGGAATTAAGAGATCACCTAACTACAGTTTCTGAGGAAGGTGTAAAAATTGCAGTAAAACCACAATATGTAGACCACCTTCCAAAAGTAATCAAGGGAAATGTTGGTAATTTATTATCAAATATTGATGAAAAAGAAGAATTAGAATCAGTTTGTCAAGAATTAGGAATCTCCCATATTTTGGAGAGGGATATTACTCAATTATCTGGAGGAGAATTACAAAGAGTAGCTATAGCAGCAACAATATTAAGAGAAGCTGATATCTATTTCTTTGACGAACCTTCATCATATCTTGACATACATGAACGTATGAGAATTGTAAAAATTATTCAAAAATTATCTGAAAATAAAAAAATAATTGTTATTGAGCATGATTTAGCAATATTAGATGTTCTTTGTGATTTAGTACATATTGTATATGGAGAAAAAGGTGCATTTGGAATATTCACACCTCCAAGAACTACTAGAACTGCGATCAATGCATATCTTGATGGATTTCTTCCTGAGCAAAATGTTAGAATTAGAGATAAACCAATTAAATTCCAAACACATACAGAACGTAATACTGAAAGGGACTTCCCATATTTAGAATGGGGGGATTTGGAAAAAAAATTAGGAAACTTTTCTTTGAAAACAGGAGAAGGGAAAATTCACCGCTCAGAAGTTGTTGGTGTTGTCGGTGCTAATGGTATTGGAAAATCAACATTAGTAAAAATTCTAGCAGGAGAACATGAAGCTGATAATGGATGGATTACAATGGAAGCTAAAATATCTTACAAACCACAACATGTTGAAGCAGGTTTTGAAGGAACTGTAAGAGAATGGTTAGATGCAGAATTAGGTGCAAGATGGCTACAAGGAGACTTTAATGTCAATGTAGTAAAAGCATTAGGGGTTGATAAATTAGTTGAACAAAACACGACCACACTTTCAGGAGGGGAACTACAAGCAGTTTCAATAGTTATTTGTCTAGGTCGAGAAGCAGATCTTTATCTTCTTGATGAACCAAGTGCTCATCTTGATGCAAATGCAAGAATGGAAGCTGCAAAAGCAATTAGAAGAACAATAGAAGGCAATGAAAAATCTGCATTTATTATTGATCACGATGTTTATTTCATTGATATTGTATCAGATTCATTATTAGTTTTCGAAGGAAAAGGAGGAGTTGAGGGTTTTGCAAATGGACCTTTCAGATTAAGAGAGGGGATGAATAAATTCCTCTCTAATGTAGACATTACATTTAGAAGAGATCACGATACTAAAAGACCAAGAATAAACAAATCAGGAAGTAGGAAAGATAGAGAACAAAGAGCAAAGGGTGAATATTTCTATACTGAGTGACTGATATGCCATACGTAAAACCACCTCTTGGAGGACCAATTGGAAGAAGCAGAATGAGATTATCTGCAAGTTCTTTAGTTACTTGGGAAAGAGGAAAAAGAGACTGGTTTTTAAAATATAAAATAGCACTTAAAACACCCAAAAATCCCGAAATGATTCTTGGGATAATTATTGAAGAAGCCCTTATAGGTCTAATGATGGAATCACCATCATGTAATCACTGCCCTGAAAAATCAATTTGGTCTGCTTGGATGAAACATGAAGAATATATTCCTACAGACAATGCCCCAGACATAAATTCTATCAATGATTTAAAAAAATGGATCGTTAAAAAAGTTCCAGATGCTGCAAAAGTTGTTTGGGATGAAGGTAAAAAGAAATGGGATGAATCAGTATTCAAAAGAGATGACCGGGCATGGGAAGATATTAGTATTGAACTAATTGAAAAAATGCTGATTGGAGGAATTGAATTATTCTTGGAAGAAATTGAAAAATGTAATGGGAAAAATGGCGGACCACATTTAGAAAAATGGAGGGCAAATGGTGATCCATTTCCAATACCTGCTCCCTGCTGGCATCAAAAAGCAAAACATCCAATTCCAGAAAAAGTTCCTAAACACATGGATACTGAATTTTTCGATAGTAATTTTTTTGATACTCCATTTACAAATAAAGATAAAGTAAATCTAAAGGAAGTATGGGAAATTACGAGGCCATGGGCAAAAGATCCAAGAATATGGCAACCACAAAGATTGTACCATCAAGAAGGTTGGGCTTCAGGAGAAATGGATTTAATGATAAGATGGGATGAAAAAGCAAAAATTGTGGATATTAAAGCAAGTGATGGGAAAAGTAAATACTCCGTAGGACTACCCATTCAATTAAGATTTTATGGTTGGCTAATACAAGAAATAAAAAGAATATCTGGATTAGAATTTGAACTTTCTGGATTAGAAGGTTGGTACTTAAAAGTCCCATTTAGAAAAATTGTAGATTTAATTCCAACTTCAGAGATACCTAAAGAAACAAAAAGATTGAAGTCTATTTGGAAAGAACAACAAGAAACAAATAGAGAAAATTCAAAATGCCCTATAAATGGAGATTTGAATCTATTATCTACCACATTAGAATCGATTACTCCAAAAAGATGGGAAGGAGAAAATTTAGAAAAAATTTGCAAAAAATTAGAACCTGAATATCCTTATTGTAAAATTCTTTCAATACCAGATAGATTGAATGTAAAAGGACATATTTCAGGAAAATGGGGGCCATTAAACAATCATTTTGGTGAACTAGTTCATGGCGCACTTATTTCAAATTCCAAAGGCGGAAATGTAAATATTACCTTAGAAGAAAGTCAACCTAATTCTCACATAGAACTTAGTAACTTAATTGATGGTGAATATGTGATTTTAGATGCGATGCCAGGAATATGGAGAGACATGCCAAGATTATATGTTGATGAAAAAAGTAAAATTATTCCAATAAATGAATATAAAGAGGATGAGGAATTAACTCGTTTGGGAAGAATTTTAACAAAGACAGATATTCAGGGATTAGTAATCTCAAGATCAAAAAATAGTGGGAGAAGATTAGATGGGAGGCCATGGTCCATGGAAAGTTGTCACCTTTGGGATGGAGAAGCAATAATCGAAGTAGTTGCATTTGGGTCAGCGATTGGGGGTAAATTCTCATCAATAATCTGTGGTGATTTAGTAAAAATAAGAGGAGCAGAATTAGGATGGAGGAATGGCATTCCACAACTCAGGTTAAACCCTAGAAAAACAAAATTCGAGGTTATTGAAAAAGATTCATCTAACTAACCAATTCAAGAACCATGAAGTCTAGGGAACTCTTGCTGAGGAGTATGAGTTTAGATAATTCACAAATTATTGCTTTTGATTTAGAAACTACTGGAACCAATACAAGTACTGACCAAATTGTTCAAATCGCATATGGATTCTATGTAAATGGTGATTTAAAAAATCCCGTAACAAAACTATTCAAACCAACAATTCCAATTAACCCTGGTGCTGAAAGAGTTCATGGCCTTTCAATGGAAAAATTAGAAAATGAGCCTTTATTTAGAACTGAAGCTGCTAAAATCAGAGAAATTTTCTCTAAAGCAGAAGGCATTATGGGGTATAATGTTGGTTTTGATATATCTGTAATTCAAGCTGAATTTGAAAGGGCGGGAGTGCCTCCCTTAGATTTGAGCAATGTTGCAATATATGATGCTTATCTTATTTGGACTAAACATGAAGGTCGATCATTATCTCATGCTGTTGAAAGATTTCTAGGAAAGCCAATGGAAGATGCACATGATGCATTAGCAGATATCACTGCAACAGTAAATGTATTTGACAAAATGCTTGATGAATTTTCAATGAATGAATATAGTGGGAAAGATTTTACAGCAATATTCAAAGGGAATAAAGTAGATTTTAGTGGCACATTTAGATGGGAAGATGGAGAAGTTGTACTTGGAATTGGAAAACATAAAGGTACAAGAGCAGTAGATGTTGCAAGCAAAAGTAATTACCTTCAATGGATTATGAAAAGTGACTTTGCAACAGATGCTAAAGCCATAGCCAGAAAAGCCATCCTATTACATCATGAACCGTTAGCATTCAAAGAATGGATTTACCATAATTATGGTAAACCATCTAGTAAGTGATTCATTTTTATTTCATCCTATGGAATGAGCCGTCTTCTTCTTGCTTCCATTCTTGACCATCAGTCGTAACATACCAAGTTCCATCAGGTCTTGAGTCCCATTCACCATTTCCAGGGAGATCTTCCCATTTTGGCACATAGGTGACTGCTGGTTGAGCAGGAGGAGGAGATACTGGCCCAGCTGAAGGTGGAGGTGGAGCAACTTTACCTGATGGTGCAGGCATATGCTGCCTTTCATCAAAATCATCCTCATCATCATACCAATATTCTTCATCGCCATCTCTACGTAAAATAATAACAACTATTGACGCAATTACAATAATGAATACTACTGCAATACCTGCAATTAATGTATCATCATTCATTCCAAGGAAACCAGATTCAAGAGTTTCTAATGACTCCACTAAAGGTGCTTCAACTAATTCAAGATTAATACTATCATTATTTAACTGTAAATACAAACTTTGTTGTCCAGACCTTACTACAATATATGTAAAAGAATCTAACCTCTTACTTTCACCTGGACCAAGTACAATACTCTTTGTTTCTACTGTTCTCCAAATTCCTTCTGAATCACTTTCAACTAGAGAAATATTAACGGTTCCTTCTTGATTTCCTTCATTAACCATTGTAACTGTTACTGAAATTGGATCTCCAACTTGAATCATTGTTTGGGCATCAGGTAAAACTTCAATGTAACTAATTGATGGTTCAAACTTCTTCAATACTAATGCTGGTGAAATAGGTACTTGTTCAATTCCTTCCCCTTGAAGTGTGAAACCTGCTGCATCAGTTCCCTCTACCCAAACAATCAATTGAGGGTTATCTGCAAGATTTACAAAATTATCAGGATTGAAATCAATATCTGCTTGATATGTCCATGTTGGACCTACAACACTTACCAAATTAAGATCTACAGTATTTTGACTACCTGAAATATCTGCTCCATTTAATCGATATACCCAATTTAATTTTAGTGGTCCTGTGGGCATTCCTATTTCTTCATATACTTGAGCAGTTACTGTTAAATCATTCATATTATCTGAATAAAGTACATTCAATGTCTGCCCAATAAATTGTAAATTCGGTGCAGTGCTATCAACTGTTACCTCTGCTCTTGATGAGGTTGCATCTTCTGCATTACCAGGTAATCCTAAAATTTCAAATTGTAAATCCATAGTAGATTTTGCTATAGGCCTATTAGGCAATAAGAATGAAATTTCAAATGTTCCGTCTGTATTAACAGGAACTTGTTGTTGAATTAATGTAGAACCATATTGTAATCTAAACTCTACAATTAACCCTGATGGGACATTCAACATTGTTGCACCGGAATCCGCAAATCCAATGTGTCCTAATGCTAATACTTCATCTCCTTGTTGAACTATTAAATTAGACTTAGAGGATTCAGAAACTGGTGGAGTTGAATCTTCTAACATATCTACAACCGCTTCAACTTCATAATCAATTTTCCAACGAATCTGATTAACGTCTCCGTCAATTGTTTCAATTAATGGATTATCTAAATCATCATCAAAAATTAAAATTGATGGGAATTGCCAATTATTTGCTAAAACTACTGGGAAATCCCACGACAAACTAAATGTCGTAGAGATAAGATATACGTTATTTCCTTCATCCACAACATTAATATCAATTATTTCTACAAAACTACCTTCAATTTCTGTTGTTTCTGGATCATCTTCTAATGTCCACCAATCATTTGTTTTAGGTGAAAATATTATTTCACCACGAGGTGCTTTTTGACTTCCAAGTAATTGAATTCTTATTTCATCAATTGTTTCTATTCCATTACCTTCTATGATTTTCATATCTAATGTATGTTCTTGTCCAAGAAGTAACCTCTCCTCAGATGTATCCAGGCTTAAACTTCCATAATCTAATTCAGTCATAGTGTTAATTGCAGTTACAACAGTAGCTAAATCATTATCCAATCCAGGGCTACCTCCATTTGCAAACTCTAAGCCTACAAAATCAGTACCTGTAACATAAAGACTTACTTTTGCGTTATTTTCGTTTCCATCAACATTTAATGGTGGTAATTCAATATATTGTTCACCAACCCTAGATTCTATCAAACCTTTAGTTTGTGAATTATATTCTTCCTCTTGTGCTTCTCCATCGCCATTTAAATCATCTAAAGATTCTCTCCAGTAATGAATTACAACTTCATCACTCATTCCTTCAGAATCTTCTATATCTAATTGTAACAACAATGACTTTGATGGATCCCATGTATAGCCATCAGCATCTTTCAAACCAAAATTTGTTCTTGCATGTATTGCATTTACTAACGGTTCATTTGTATCAACTCTCATACTAAATGAAATTGGATTTGTAACATCTAATGCTGTTGTAGATCCAGTAGGCCCTGCTTCTAAAATTGAGGGTATAAAATTAACAAGTTCTCTAACAGTCCCATCTGTTTCAAATGAAGGTATGGTCACATCAGTTGTCCACATCCCAGCACCTGTAGAGGTTGCAACAACTTCTAAACCACTCATATTAATACTTGTAACAAAATCAGTATCCATTGGTCTTATTCCTGCAGTATTCTGAAATCGTACTGATCCTGAAATCTCAACAATGGAGTTTCCTTGAATCCATGGAGGAATTCCTGGTGTAAACTCAATTGTTCTTCCTAATTGATCCGTAAATTCAACAAAGTCAATTTCAAGATCATTTTCTACAGCACCAGGTGTTCCTAATCCTCCAGATAAGGAAGTGGCAGGCGCTAAACCGTATCCTGTATGATTGTAAGCTTGTGAACTCCATAGAATCTCAAATTCATCATTCCATGACCAATCTGATTGGAATATCCAATCTACCATCCATGATTCCCCAACTAATTGTACATTAGAACCAACAGTATCCAAAGTTACAACTTCTGAACCAGTGGTTTGAATAAATGTAGGATTATCTTGTAAATCTATTAATTCAAATTGAATCATTTGTCCACTTGTTGCTTCTCCAGTTAAGGTAATATGATCTATTTCAGTAGTAGAATACAAGTGATGATGTCCAGTTAATAACGAAACATCTTGACCATCTGGATATATTGTTATTGGAGCATTGAATGGTTCATTAGTTATCATTAATTCGTGATATATTTCACCACTAATTCCAACTGCTCCTCTATCTGCACTTAATGTCAAAGGAATATTTATCTCAGCATCATTTGTTTGTAATTTCATATCTTCATGATAATTATACATTTGATCTTCAAGACCACTTACTCTTTCGGTTAAGTGGTATCCTATTACCACACTTCCTAGCAATACGTCATAATCTGAACCTGTTGTTTGAAGTTCAATTTCAACTGAAGACCAATCTCTACCAGTTGGATCTACGTGATCTACAGTCAGTCCATTTATTGCTGCAATTGTCATAGCATCTAATGGCATATGTCCAACACTCCATCCTGAAGGCATTGTCGCTTGAGTAACTCCCGCAATTGTAACTTCTAAATCTGAAGATGTTGCTTCATCTGTAATGAATGAAATTACTCCTTCATAAACATTAGAGTGAGTAGGTATTAATACGGTTGTAGAACTAGATCCCGTTCCAAATCCTGCAAAAGTATTGTATTGAATTAAACCATCATTTGGCATGCTCATTCCTGAATTTCCAGAGTTTCCAGTACCATAGGCAGCACCTGCAGAACCACTAATTCCACCGCTAACATCTAAATTACCGCCATTATTAGTAAATCCATTATTTGTTGTGATAAATTCAATAAAACCGCCAGATCCACTTCCTCCACCATTTCCTCCATCATACATACCAATTCCTGGGTTAGGTCCTTGAGTTCCGTCTGCACCATTGCCTCCATTACCACCTCTAGCATGAACTGACCCTGTTGCACCAATTGTGACATCATTAGCTTGAATTAGAATTGAACCTGCAGAACCTCCTCCTGCACCATGACCACCGTCTCCAGTTCCACTTGGGGCTGGTTGTCCATGCTGTGAATCTTCTCCATTTGAAGAAATTACACCATCAACTGTAATCGTACCAGCAGTCAATATAAGTTCAGTTCCGCCTCTACCTCCAGTAGTTGGATTATTTCCAGTAACATTTCCTCCACTAGAACCACATTCGACTCCTGAACCGTATGAAATTCCACCATTTACAATTACTGGGTTTCCTCCACCATCACTTCCATTACTTGCATGTCCTGCTCCACCTGCACCATTATAACCAGTAGAATCTCCTCCTGCTCCTGGTCCATCCCAAACAACTGAACCAACATTAATTGCTCCACCTGATTGAACAATTATTTCATTGGCAGTTATTGATAACGTTCCACATCCTGCTGCTGAAATTTCTCCAGAACTTGAAATAGTCAATACATCATAAGAATGTGAACCTGTCCATTGAACAGCATTATTGACTACGACACTAACTGCTCCTGCCCCTGGTGGTCCTGTTGCAGAACCTGAACCAACTGACATAACTTCAGAATTTGTTCCACTTGAAGCTGTTAATCCATCTCCAGCAATTCTATTTTGCCAACCAAAGTGACCGTAATTAGGATTTGAATTAAATGACCAATCTACACTTCCATCACTTACTGCATCGATTTCAGGATTAAATGCTGGTTCCCAAAATTCTCCCTCTGCTATGAAATCTTCTATCCAATCTCCAGGTCCAACCTCTATATCTACTCCATAACCAGATAATGGATGAGGCAAATATATTCTTGATTGAAGTGGCAACCCTCCATACTGATTACCTTGTGAATCTGTAATCCAAACAACAACTCCAGATCCTTCACCATCAACATAAATTTCCTGAATTGGTTTCGTAGATGCTACAAAATCGCTAGAAATTGTACCTACTTGACCTGTACTACTAGTAATATTACCATCATCGTTATCTAAACTAGGACCTATTTGCCAACCATTAACTTCTGTATCTAAACCTAACATATACCTTGTTGAACCTATAGCTACATCACCAATCAAAGGTGTTACAAAAGGATCATCTGTTTCCAAATTTATTCCTACATATACTCCAGAGGAATAAGCATCTAAATCAAGGCCTGCTAAACTTAAAGGCAATTCTCTATTCTGAAATCCATCAATTGGTACCATATTAGAATCATATAAATTAGAACTTATCTCCGTATTTGGAGGAGTTGCACTCATAACATCTACAAACCCATTCCCTAATTCATCCCCTGTAACTAAAGGAGTTAACCATTCTCCTTCTGAATCAAAATAATCTACTTCAACTCCAATATTATCTACATACCATCCAGCATAATTGTAATTATAAACCGAAACAAAAGTAAATCTAAACTGTACTGTTGAACCGCCATATGATGTGATGTCTCCAACCATAGAATCCCAATTATTGTTGGAATTACAGCCTTGCCCAGTAGTACCAGACCATACATCTAAACTTTGGCCACCAGGAGTTAAAACATGGCTATAACCAGTATACATATTTGCTCCATGATACCATCCTTGCCCAGTTGCTGGATCTACTGAATCAAAATGATCCCAAGTAGTTCCACCATCATCTGAAATAAATAATGCTGCACCTCCATAACCAGAATAAGTACATACCCAATGATCAAACACAATACGTGCTGAGGCACCAAGTGGAATTGTATATTCAGGAGTGTATACAAATGCTTCTAATGGGGTAAATGCACCACTAATATATGCAGTATCCAAACCTGTACCGAATGCATAAGGTGTACTTGGCGCACTAGTTGGTGATTGTTGATTTACACAATTTGTACATGTTGCCACAGTACCATACTCAAACAAATCTTGACCTGTAGGGTTTGACATTGTCCAACTTGAAGAAGGTACTGAAGGTGAATTTTCAAAACCATCTGAAAAATATAAACCTCCTGCTCCAATCATTGTATATGCCCAATCATCAACTCCTCCTGTAGCATAATGTGTTGCTGTAGTAGATGAATTAAAATGATCATCAAAATGTACCACTGAATTTGTATCAAATACTTTGATTCTGTCTACAGTTAATCCTTCTTGACTATCTTGAGTTCCTCCATAGTTTACACTAGCATCTGTAGTTACTTTTATTCTCAAAAATGTTGTTGGATCTGAAGCATAACTAGCGGGCATAGTGAAATCCATAATTAAGAATCCTCCAGATTCATCACCATAATTAACTCCATTTACCGTATATCCATTATACGGAATTCCGTACGTTTGAGCAACATTAGTAATATCAGTCCAACTAACACCATCACTACTAGCTTCTACAAGGAAATTATCCCATACACTTCCTTCTAAATCCCACTCTGCTGTTAATTGTGCTGTAATTGGTGCTGTGGCGTTGCTCAAATCAATTGGCACTTCTAATGCTGAGCTTGCACTTGCAGAATAAAATCCTGAAACACCGTTAACATCATAATATCCATGATGCCAATGACCAACAGAACCACCAACATTTTGAATTATTAAATCATCAATAAAAATACCTGGTCTTCCGATACTATGAGTACTTGTCCAAACTCTTAACCTAAATTCAATTATTGATGCCTGAGATATCCCTGTAATGTTATCTAATTCAAAAAGGGATGTATACCAACCACTTGATGTTGTATTACCAAATAAACCAAATGAACCATTAGGGGAAGCGCCGTTTGGTATTGTTGCAGACGTATTACTATGATTCAAATAACCGCCTACAGGTTCAATCCAAGTCCATGCTCCTCCATCTAAACTATATTCTAACCATGCACCATCACCTTCAGCAAAATGATCCCAATGAGTAAATTCCACTGTAAATTGATTTACTGGGTTTGGCACATTAATGGTAGGTGGTTGTAACCAAGCATCTGTACCCCCAATCAATGGTGCACCAATCTTTGTCCCTGCGACTATTGCTCCTGAATATGGTGTTGCTGGAATTTCTCCATGTGGAACTGTTCTAACATTGCCAGTTACATTACCAGTTACATTTGTTAATTCTCCAACATCCCATATTGAAGGGTTTGATTGTGAATATCCAAATTCAAAATTATATGTAATATCATCTAAAGTATCAACATTGCCAAAACTACCGTTTGGTGCAAGACTCAATAAATCATCAAAATGAGTTCCTGTAGTACCAGAATGTGCTCCAGAGGATGTAAAATTCTGCCCTGGCGCTCCAGCATTCCAACTTTCACCATATCCACCTGAAAGCCCTCCGTCCTCATGTACGTCAAACCAGCCATCTAGAATTGTTGCATTTGAAGATACTTCCCAACCATCCACAGTGTTGTCATTTCCTGTATCTGCATCCATTGTTGGAGGCCCTGTCCATGTAGAGATACCTGCTGCAACAGGCATTAACATCATTTGTAAAAATACAAAAATAGTCAATAATACTCTCTTATTCTTATTTTTCCTTTCTAATAAATTATTCATTTTGACAACTCCGATTGAAGTGCGTGGATGCTTCAACAAATTATCCACTCAACTAGACCTCTATAGGTGTGTCCCTTTAGGGACACAATCTAAATTAAGTATTTGGTTCAATAAATTAATACGCAAAGGGAGGGATTTGAACCCCCGAGTCCAATGGACAGTGGATTTCGAATCCACCGCAATACCGGGCTATGCGACCTCTGCACAATTAGTCGAAAAAAGCAATGAAGATAAGCGTAGTGGGCGTGGATGATACTATGCGAATCAGCATATCATACCAAGGCACAATTCAACATATAGAATCAGAAAAAAAACTTACTGTTAAAGAGGTTTTAATTAAAGCAGGCATCCATTCATCAATGGTTCTAGTATGTAATGAAGATCAAATTATTCCACAAACATCTGTAATTAATTCAGATATTGAATTGGAAATTATTGATGTTGGATCAGGTGGATAATTTATTGATAGAAACTATCATCTGGCATCATAAGTTCCTTTGAAATCAAAGCCCCAGGTCCTTCAGAGTAATTGGCCATTAAATCCTTAGCTAATTCCTCGGTTCGATCTAAAGTTATCGGCAACTCAAATCCAAAATAATTCATTAAAGAATTCCTTAACCTTTCTGCAGCAATTGTATCTACACTTGTACCAAATGTTTCTGCAATAACGGTAACCGAAGAAACTCCTCTAGAGGGTGCTAATGATCCAAGTAATCCACACAAACCAATCACGCCCCCTTCTGGTTGTGTCTCAGAAACCTTAATTCCATCATCAGTAAGTGATTTTTTAGTATCTTCATCTGCAACAACCACATGAATATTTTCACAACCAGCATCACTTGATAAGCCAGCAAGTAAAATTATTCTGTGGGTTTTATTTTGCTTTAATAAATTTAAAATATCTTCTGCCATCTCATATTGACCTCTAGGTACAAGGGGTTGAATATCGCCACATAATGTAAGTATTGTTTGTCCATCAGGTAAATTTAATTCATTTAAATGTAAATGTGGAGGTGTCAAAATCCCATTTTTCATTGTAGAATGTGGTGGTAAGTCGGGATGTTGTAATTTTAGTAACTCTTTAGAATCACATGCTTTATTTAATGAATCGATTAATAATTTACCAACATTTCCAACTCCTGGTAATGCAAATAATACATATTTATGTTCAGGTAATTTTTTTTCTTTACTATTCCACACAACATGAGTATTCATACATACCTCAACGAATTTTGGAAGGACTTAAGCAATTGCATCAAACATCTAATTAGAATGCTACTTCTGTACTAATTATTCTTCTTCGGTAAGTGTGGGTAATGATTCATTCCAAACATCAGAACCAACGTCATTTAATTTTCTTCTACGATGAGCTTGAGAATCTTCTGGAGTCCACTTTAAGGGCGCTGCTGCTTGAGATGTACCGCCACATTTAGGACACTCTAAACTGTAAGAATATGCCCCACAGATTTTGCATTTTTGTATTAATTGCCTTGCCATTACAACACCTCAATGACGTTCAATAACCGCACTTCCTTGATTTGATTCAACACTAGAAACCAAAGATTTTGTAGCATTTTTCCAAGCTGATTCTGCCAATTTATAATCTGGTGCTTTAATTTCAAGACGATATTTCGGAGCACCATCATAATAGCAACTAACACTTATTTCATTTTTTAAATCAGCATGTTTCTCTGCCTCAATTAATGCTTCTTTTATGGCTTCCACGCCCATTGGACCTCCAATTTCAATACTACATATTCCTCTAATCTCGACAAAAGGAGGAATAATGTTTGCTACCGCAGTTTCTACAAATTCTAGAATCCAATCTCCACTAAAGCCTTCATCATTTAATGCCTTTGGATCTAATGCTGCCTTTTCAAAAGAAGTATATAATGTTCCAAAAGCAGATGATAATTCAGACTCTGTTTCTTTAACCTCATTATCTGACCATCCTAATTTCTCACCACTTACTTTGAGAAGTTGAGTTGCACGTTGTTCATTCTTCCATGATTGCAATGTATCTCTTCTTCTTTCTTCTGAAACACTTTTCAAAGATAACTCGTATGTGTCCTGATCCTTTTTTCCTTTTCTTAAAACTTTACAAACAACTCTTTGACCATCTCTTACGAATGCCCTGATGTTCTTTACCCAACCTGAAGCAATTTCTCCAATAAATATGAATCCGTTAATTTCTTCATAACCATTAATTGTAACATAAGCACCATTCTGTTTTACTTCTGTAACTGTACAAACTACTAATTCACCCTCTTCGGGGCCTATAGTTGTGTTATTTTGATCATCGCTCATTCTATTCACGCTGACTCGAGGACCTCTACAATACTGCAACCTACTAATCGAGCTTTTCCACCCGCAGGTTCTACCATAATCGCCTCACATACTTCACAAGTTATTGTTGTAGATGCACGTTGGAATATAGTTGATTCATTGCCGCAACTTTGGCATTTAACTCTAATAAAATTACTTGGAATCTTTCTCACCTCAATTATCTGTTAATTCAAATTTCTTAGCCCTTTGGCAAGGAGCATTATGTGCTTTTCCTGATTCAGTACAACGAAATAATATGTTTACTCTTTTAGTTGGTTTTTCCCTACCTTCTGGTTTAGGACGAGGGAAACCACGATAACCTGCTGTGACTCTACGGAAACGCCTTTGCCCCCATTTTAATTCACTAGCACGACGTTTTTTGATCCTCTCAACTGTGTGCAATGTGTGCTTTCCTAAAGAAGGGCTATACCTTTTAATTTGTCTTGGCATCTTAACCATCATTTCACCTCAAGCATTTCGCCCACTAACGAGCCATATATATGCATGTCGTGAAGGCATTGACTAATAAATCTCAAACTTAGCATGCAAGGGTCAATTTGAATATGTGTAACTTTGACCTATGCACATGGTCACGCTTGCATCAGAACCAGGTGCACTTGATTTATTCTGGTTTCCTATGTCAATATTCATTGCAGGAATGATTCTTTCATTAACAAGAAACCCAATAAAAATTCAAAAAATGGGAGTTATATTAGCAATTATTGGTACTATATTTGTAGCAATCTCTCCATTTACAATACCTACATCGCCATCAAGTTCTTTCGGGCAATTAATTCTCTTTTTAATCGGACCAACAATATTACTAATTTTTGCAAATTTGATATCAATAAATGGCAATAAAAATGAATACCTTCAAACATTTTTCATAATCTTGGCACTATCTTGGATTATATTAATTTGGATTATTGGGCCTCAATTTAATAATTCAAACAATCAATTTTGGTTATTATGGGTTATTAGTATTCAAATAATATCTGCAATAATTCTATTCTCACAAGCATACTTAGAAGAAAAAACAAATGCAAAAATTTTATTTTTCTTTTTAGGAGTCTCGATTTTACTTCTGAATGAAGAAACATTAGATATTCCTAATGCGTCAAGAGAATTATTTATCAAATCTAGTGGCACTATTAGTGGCGTAATATTAGGTATTTTAATTGGTCTAATAATTTGGTTTTATACTATACAAAAATTACATTCACTTGAGGAAGATTTAGAGATGGATAAGGATTTAACTCCTGATGAGAAAGATCTACTGTTGACAAAATTAAATGAGGATTTAAAATGGTTAGAAAAATTTGAAGGTGAAAAAAATGAATGATTTTTCTATTTACAAACTAGTTAGTTTCATTCTTGCTCCATTTTTAATTTTATTTGTTGTATGGGGGATTTTGGGAGAAGACATGGGTATATTTTTCGTTCACTTCATTAATTCATTATTATCTGCGATATTAATTACACTAATAATTACAACATTATGTTCATGGTGGTTTTGTTTAGGAAGATCCGCAAGATTAAATGTACCACTAGTGTTAACATTAATCTCTGTTTTACTAACTGCCTTTATGCAAAAAGTCATGTCATTTGAATCAATACAACCTAATGGATTATACACTCCATTAGCAATTATATTAAGCAATAGTCTAAAATTACTAACAATATCTCTTTCTATTGGATTTATTATCTTGATTGGATTATTAATTTTAAAAGATTCTCATGGGGAGGAAGAATAATATGTCTGGAATCAGATTACAGCCAGGAGACTTAAGTGAATGGTTAGATGATTTACGTTGCTCAATTCTTGATAACCCTCCTAACACATCTAAAGAATTAGAAATGATTCGTAGAAAAGTTGCAAAAAAACATAAATTAAAAATGCCGCCAGGTGATGCACAATTATTTTCAATAATTGATGATGATTTGAAACTAAAAATTGGAAAGTTTCTAAGACGTAAACCAACAAGAACTCTTTCTGGAGTTGCACCAGTAGCAATAATGACTTCACCCTATGGTTGTCCTCATGGAACTTGTACATATTGCCCAGGCGGCCCCGAATTTGGTACTGCTCAATCATATACTGGCCATGAACCTGCTGCTAGAAGGGCTTCAAGGCACGGTTTCGAAGCTTCCGCACAAGTTCTAGATAGAATAGGGCAATATTCTGCAATAGGGCATGATGCTTCTAAAATTGATTTGATAATTATGGGAGGTACATTTACAGGAAGAGATATTGGATATAGAGAGGCATTTATCAAAGGTGCTTTTGATGCTGCAAATGGAGATATAAGTGAAACATTAGAATTATCACTCATAAAAAACGAGGCTGCTTCAAATAGAATAATTGGATTAACTATTGAGACAAGGCCTGATCAATGCTCCTCAGTTGCAATAGATTGGATGTTAGAAAATGGCACTACAAGAGTTGAATTAGGAATACAATCTCTTGACGATAATGTGTTGAAAGATGTACATCGTGGTCATTCAGTATCATCGGGACATAGAGCAGGAAAACGTTGTAGAGATGCAGGATTAAAACTAAATTTGCATATGATGCCAGGATTACCAGGCATTACTGTAGAAAAAGATGAAGAAATGCTAATTGAATTAATGCATGATGAAAAATGGAGACCTGATATGCTTAAAATATATCCTTGTCTAGTTGTAAAAGGTGCACAATTAGTACAAGAATGGGAAGCAGGTAAATTTGAAGCGATGGATAATGATACCGCAATTAATCTGATTGCTGATATTATGTGCAAAGCGCCTCCATGGTTAAGGATTCAAAGAATTCAACGAGATATTCCATCACATGAAATAGTTGCTGGAGTAACTGCTGGAAACCTTCGTCAACTTGCCACTCGACTTATTGAAAAACAAGGTAGAAGAAGCGGGTGTATAAGAGATAGAGAAATAGGAAGAGTAACTCATAAACCAAAAAAAGAAGATTTCCGTACAATTATAAGAGAATATTCTGCTGCAGATGGAGAGGAATTATTCATTAGTTTTGAAGCCCCATTGATCCATTCAAATGAAGAAGACAAAGAGGGTTTTAGTGGAGGTGTTCCATTAATTGAAGGTGTGCATAAATGGTCACCATCAGACCCTGCAGGTGGAGTTATTGCTGGTTTCTTGAGAATGAGGAAACCTAGTACCGATGTTTGGAGAGAAGAACTACAAGGCAATACAGCAATAATAAGAGAAGTGAAAATATTTGGAACGGCAGTAGGGGTTGGAGAAGAAAGTGATGAAGATTCAACACAACATCAAGGACTAGGCAGTCATTTAATGGATGTCGCAGAAAAAATAGCAGTAAAACATTGGAGTACAGAAAAAATTCTGGTTACATCTGGAATTGGCGTAAGGAAATGGTATAAGTCTCTTGGATATGAAAGAATTGGCCCTTGGATGGGTAAATCTATCTGATTTGCCTTTACCCCTAAATTGTAAATACTCATATACAGGTTGTTAGTCGCATCAAATCCAAGGTGGTCACATGAGTAAGGGTACTCCGTCAATGGGTAAGCGTCAAAAATCAACTCATTTGAGATGTAGACGTTGTGGAAGACATTCATATCATAAATCAAAAGGTGTTTGTGCATCATGTGGATATGGGGCCACTTCAAAAATGAGGAAGTATAGTTGGAATAAACGTACACATCGTTCAAAAAATTGATTTTTTTATTAAATGGGGTTCTAATAAAGAATAAATGCCCTACCTTCTAGTAACGTCATAGGGCATCAACATGTGTGGAATTCTTGGTATCCTCGGAAATGGTGGCTCAATCAGTAATTTGTTGTACGATGGTTTGCTTGTTTTACAACATAGAGGACAAGATGCTGCGGGAATTGTAGTTTGTGACAATGATAAATTACACTTAAGAAAGGATAATGGATTAGTGAAAGATGTATTTCAAAAAGAGCATATCCATAGTCTAAAAGGAAATATTGGTATTGCACATGTAAGATACCCCACTGCAGGTACATCTTCTGCTGCTGAAGCTCAACCACTATACGTAAATCATCCCTATGGAATTTCACTTGCACATAATGGTAATTTGACAAATGCTAATGCATTAGCAGAAGAATTATATCGTGATGATTTAAGACATATCAATACAAATTCAGATTCTGAAATATTATTGAATATTTTTGCTGATGAATTATCAAAAAGAAGAAAATTAAAAATTGAGGGGGAATTATATCTAAATGTTGAGGATCTATTTCATGCAATTAGTGGCGTACATAAGCGTTGTTCTGGAGGATATGCAGTAGTTGGAATTATCGCTGGCTATGGAATGTTTGCATTTAGAGACCCTCATGGAATTAGGCCCTTAGTTTACGGTTCAATACTAAATGATGATGGAAGAGCATGGAGTATCTCATCCGAAAGTGTTGCATTAAGTACACTTGGTTTTGAAGCAATTTCAGATGTTGCACCTGGTGAAGCAATATTCATTGACAATGGAGGGAATATGTATCAAAGACAATGTGCAGAAAAAACAAAATTATCCCCCTGTATTTTTGAATATGTTTATTTTGCTAGACCGGACTCTATAATTGATGGTGTTTCAGTACATCAGGCAAGATTAAACATGGGAACTAAATTAGCAAAGAAAATTAAAAAATCTTGGCCTGAACATGACATAGATGTTGTAATTCCTGTTCCAGATAGTGGAAGAATTTCAGCACTTCAATTAGCAAAAGAATTAGGTGTTGATTATAGAGAAGGGTTAGTTAAAAATAGATATATTGGAAGGACTTTTATTATGCCTGGTCAATCAATTAGAAGAGATTCAGTAAGGAAAAAGTTGAATACAATAGATCATGAATTTTCTGGTAAAAATGTACTTTTAGTTGATGATTCAATTGTAAGAGGAAATACCTCTCGAAAAATTGTAGAGATGGCAAGAAAATCTGGTGCTAAAAAAGTGTATTTTGCGTCTGCAGCACCTCCTGTAAGATTTCAAAATGTATATGGGATAGATATGCCAGCTGTTAGTGAATTTATTGCATCTGGAAATAATGTGGATGAAATTGCAGAAAGTATTGGCGTCGACAAATTATTTTATCAAGACTTAGAAGATTTAGTTGATGCTGTAAAATCAGATGAAGGTGGGCCTCGAGAATTTGATAATTCTTGTTTTAATGGCAAATATGTCACAGAGGATATATCTTTAGAATACTTAGATTCATTAGAAAATAGTAGAAATGACGATACAAAAAATCATACCACAAATGCAGATGAACCAATAGGACTTCATAATCAAGCCTAAATCGATAGGCTCTTACGCTTAATAGTGCATTGGGTGTTGAGAACGAATGCCGATGGTTATACAGCCCCAGGGCAAAGAATCTGTTGATTCCGAAATTTCAAGTATTGCTCTAAGCAATGATGGTAAATTTGTAGCATGGGCTACATACAACGGTTTATTCACAATAATGTCCAAAGAAAATAATGAAAAAAGAGAAATTAAACTTAACAATCATGGGAAAAATATTGAATATATTTCTTCAGGAAATTTTGTTGTTAGTCAAGATGAAGGAAATATTATCTGCTTTTCGAAAAATTGTGAAAAATTATGGGAATTTGAAAGCCCAGGTGGAACTGAATTAATGAAATCTGCAATAAAAGGTGATCTTATTGCTGTAATTGATGGCACAAATAAATTAAGAACTATTAATTCGCAAGGTGAATTATTGGGTATTTTTACAGAAAATGAACTTGTAGGTATGACAATAAATGAAAATGGTTCTGCAATTTCTTGTTGGGATGATGAAGGTAATTTAATAGTGCTAAATCGTAATTGTTCTATTATATTTAAAAGACCTATTAATTCGGAAATTGGTGAAAGAATAATTACTGCAAAATACACACATAATGGGATTTTACTTGTTAGTAGAGAAACATTAGATTTACCCGAAGAAGGCGAACAAAACGAATTAGAATTCTGGAACCCTTTAGGGCAGAAAACAGGTAGTGTAGGATTTAATTCCAGATGTATTGCTATAAATATTAACAAAAATTCCATTTGGGCAGGGTTATTTTCAGGAGAAGTTTTACTGGTAAATAGTGAAAAATCTAATCAAATATGGAAATCTGAATATTCAATTACATCATTAATTACACTAGATGAAGATATTCTTGTAAGCTCTTGGTTTTATCTTTTTAGAATAAATAGAACCTCTGGAGAATGTGTTTGGCAGTATGAACATGAAGGCATAATAGATTTAATGGTCATGAGTGAAAATGAAGAAGTTTTAGCAATATGTGGAAATGATAGAAATGATTATACAAATGCCGCACCACTTACATTATTGGATCCTAATTCCACACCAATATGGGAAGAAGAAAGTGATGACGAATATATTGAAAAAGAAACTATTCAAATAGAAAGCAACAACATATATAACGACTCTAACGAGGATTTGAAAAATCTATTAGGGGATGATTATAATCAATATGATTTGAAAAAAGAGTCTGATGATTCAGCAATGGAAGATTTAATGGCTGCATTTAATGAAGAAAGCCCTCAAGAAACTGAAAAAGTTGAAAATGAAGATAATCTATCTCTTATTGAACACCTCTTATCAAATGATGAAAAGAGAAATCAACCACCAGTATGTAATGCTGGTGAGGATCAAAATCTTGAAGCAGGAGATGATGGAAGTTGCTTAGTTCTTTTAGATGGTAGTTCATCACACGACCCTGATGGATATATTCGCATTTGGAATTGGACTAGTGAAGATGGAAGGTCTCTTTCAAATGGTCCAAAAATAAAATTACGTTTACCAATTGGAAATCATAGATTTACTCTTACTGTTACAGATGATGATGGAGCAATGTCAAGCGATAGTGTTAGTGTCATCATCAGATAATGCGGGGATTATTGAATCCAACCATTTACCAATATCAGATATTTCTTGATTACATACTTCATGTCCCATTTGATATTCATGCCAATTAACGTTAATAGAATGAGATGTTAATAATTCATGAGTATAAAGACCTGAAAAATAAGGAACTACCATATCAAACCTTCCATGTGCTTGAAAAATTGGTGTTTTTTTATTAATTAATTCTGATTCAAACCTATCTCTGACTGGAAGATAACAAGATAATGCAATTACTCCAGCAAGATTTAATTCAGAACGTAATGAAAGATGTAATGCAAGTGCTCCACCTTGAGAAAATCCTGCGATAACTATTCTTTCTTCTGGAATCCCATTATCTATTTCACTATTAATTAATTTTTCAATGAGTAATGATGATTTTATTACATCATCAGCAGACTCTCTTGGTGCGTCTCTAGCACCTGGATCCATTGAAAGAATATCATACCAAGCGGGCATCCACATCCCTCCATTAATTGTTACAGGCATAGATGGAGCATGTGGTAAAATAAATCTACGACCTGGGCGATTTAACATTCTAGCAACGGGTGCAAAATCGTGCCCATCGGCACCTAAACCATGCAACCAAATAATTACTGAATTAGCAGATTCTATCTCAGAACCAACTTCAACGAAAGCAAGTGCATCTGCCATTAAACACCACTTTATCCAAGTAATGCTCCTAATTCTTGTTCAAGTAACGGAAGTGCTTCTTCCCAAGTTGCAATTATTCCATAATCTGCATGCCTAAATATTGGCGCCGTACCATCTTTATTTATTGCGACAATATACTTACTTGTTCTCATTCCTGCAAGATGCTGAATAGCACCAGAGATTCCTACTGCGATATACAAACTAGGGTTCACTGTTTTTCCTGTTTGACCAACTTGCATACTGTGAGGTATCTCTTCCCAAGTATCTACTGCTGCTCTACTAGCTCCTACTGCTGCACCTAGGATATTAGCAATATCGTATAATTTATCAAAGTTTTCAGGTGTTCCCATACCTCTACCTCCAGAAATAATAATATCTGCCTCTGAAACATCAAGTTTTTCACTTGCTTTTGCAACCATTTCTTTCAAATTTGTTCTTAAATCTGATGAATTACTTACATTTGTAATTGTTGCCGAACCTCCACTTCCTGCTGGTTTAAACACATTAGATCTTATTGTCATTACAGAATGGCCGCTTAATGCTAATTTTTCATGTGCTTTGCCAGAATATATTGGATGAGATATATTATTTCCATCTATCTCAATAACATCTTGTACAACTGTTGCATTTCTTGATGCTGCTAACCTAGCTGCTAATTCTTTGCCTCTCGAAGTAGATGAAGTCAATAAATGTCCTGGAGGTGATACTGATACTATTGCTTCGACCCAAGCCGCTGAATCATAAGTTGCAAAACAATCACTTTTTAATGCAATTACGCTTCCAACTCCTTCATAATTTGCTGCAAGATTTGCTGCTTCCTCTGGAGAAGTTCCTGGAACAATTACAATCGGATTATTTCCGAGAGATAATGCTGCTGTTACTACTTCTGCAGTTGATTCTTTCAATTCATTATTATTTACGTCTGCTAAAATTATAATTTCACTCATTTTTCCACCTCAAATAACATTTGCTTCGTCTCTCAAAAGTTTAACAACTTCTGATACATGTTCTGAACCTTCGTAAGATTTTCCTGGAGGTTTTTGTGGAGGTGATGTATGTTCAATTACTGATGTATTACCTTCAAAATTTCCAGTTTCTATCAGATCTACAACTGCTCTTTTTGCCATCATTATTCCTTTCACATTTGCCCTTCTTGGCTCACCCATACCCTTATCGCATGTAATTACTGCAGGTAAATTTACTCCAATTTTTGCTTGACCTTCTGGTGCTGGTTGCATTAATTCTAATGAATTGTCCGCAAAAACTACATTTGTCACATTTGCAATAGATGCCCAACCTAGTTTTTCAGCCACACCTGGACCTGTGGATCCTGCATTGGTATCTGCTGCAGCTTTACCACAATACACTACTTCTGCTCCCAAACTTTTGCATGCTTCAGCAAGCATTGATTGAATAGATAAACTATCTACATATCCTTCATCAACATCAACTCTAGCTATCTTATCCACCCCTAATGCTTTTGCATCTTTGAGAGTTTTATCACAACGTGCAGGTCCTAAAGTCAATGCTGTCACACTACCACCAACAGCTTCTTTATGTTGTAATGCAACTTCTAATGCATATTCATCATAAGGACTTGTAATCCATTTAATCATTGACAAATCTGCTCTGCCGTCTTTTATCTCAATCTTGGCATTAGTATCTGGTACTTGCTTAACTAAAACTACAATTTCCACCATATTAAATCACAAACAAACAGTCCACAAGAAGGCCGTTATTCAAACTTACCAATGGCAAAAAAAATTATGAAAAAAAATAGTGCGCTGCCTGCCTCAGATATACTGAGGCAGACAGCCGTGTTTACTAACGATTTAACTTAGCAATCTTGCTTACGTCTAGACATTACTAATACTGCACCAAGCATTGATATTACGCTTAATGTAGTCGTAAATCCAGGTATTGAGCCACTCTCATCAGCAGCAACTTCTTCAATAATATCTCCGACATTATCTACTGAAGGCGCCACACATTGTGTTTGATCTTCACTCAATACTAAATTGTCTGGACAAGATAGTGTTCCATCATCATTCGTTGTTGGTTCAACAATTGGAGTTGTTGTATTATCTTCTGCTGGTAAAACAACTAATGTAATTGTACCAGTGCCTGAATGACCCCCTGTTGATTCCCAAAGGTACTCAAAAGTTACATTTGGCATTCCTGCAGTAGCAGGGAATTCGGTATATGCATGACCTTCTCCTTCTTCTAAGAACTCGTAAACTTGGCCATTAAATTGCACTTCACCCATTACCATATCTCCATCAGGGTCATTACAATATATACTTAGATACCACATTCCTGGCATTAACTCAATTGTATGATCACCATTTGGTGCTTCGAAGTGGTCTTCTCCTTCTTCCCAAGAGGTTCCATCAGTAACTGATGCAAATACATGACATTTCGGTGCTTGGTTTTCTGAAACATCTTGTTCCCAATCTGCCTCTGGCCCAGGTTTTAATTCATCAGAATCTAAGTTGTCTGCATTGTAATCTTTTACAGTCTTAGAAAATACTACTGAAAGAGTTTCTAAATCTCCACTATCACAATCAAATGGTAGTGTCCATCCATCACCATCACTTACGGGGTTCCAGCCTTCGCCTTCTGCTTCAACAGATACAGGACTCCATGCCCAGCTATCATAAACAGCAAACATTCCATGTTCAGGGTCATCATCTCTTTCACCATCAACACATTCATCAACCAATGCTGAATTGTCTGACTCATATAATGAAACTACATGTTGTTCTGCTGTAGCCCAATCTTCAAGAGATAATAGCCATACTGAACCAGACATGATTGTTACTGACATTCCATCTGATCCATCTACTGGTCCAGCTAAACCGTCTATCCACATCCATTGATCGGTTGGTACTCCCAACACAGTTCCATCTAATTCAACAATAAATGTATCATCATCATGGTCATCGTGATCTACGTGGTCTCCGTGGTCATCATGGTCATGGTCATCACCGCCATCTTCAGGGCATACTTCGCCTTCTGGCACACAATGTCTACCATCTGCACTGTTTCCATGAGTTCCATCATCGTCACCATGGTCTCCGTGGTCATCATGGTCTCCGTGGTCATCATGGTCTCCGTGGTCATCATGGTCTCCGTGGTCATCATGGTCTCCGTGGTCACCA
>CATFLP010000033.1 GCA_949514915.1 Methanobacteriota archaeon
ACCTGTTTTTATTCTTTTAAATATAATAGGAATGAGGTATACAATGAATGAAATGAGATCACGTCTAGTTGGATTTGAATTGACTCCTAAGCTAATAAAACATGCATTTCCCGAAGGTATCGATAATTTATCTCCTGGTTTAAAAAATGCATTATATAGTGGTTTTTCCGAACAAATCATGGCAGCAAGATACATCCATCCTAATCAAATCAGAATATTAGAGATGTTAGGTGATGTTAAAGAGTCAAGTATATTTGTCAACGAGAATGAACAAAGAAGAGCTGACAGATTCCTTATTGCCATTTCAACAATGTCTGGAAAGAATAATTATAGACATAAAAAATTATCAAGTAATTTAGAAAAAAGGTTAGGTGTCAAAGAAACTTCAATCGTTAGGCAGGAAGTTTGGGATGCAATACATGATTTGAAACCATTTGATAGGAAATGGACGTGATTATAGGATTTGTTAAACCTATAGTTTTCTTTTTGATTTACACAATTATGATAAGACGGGACTAAAGCCAATTAATCATGCCGGGCACAACCAGAGTAGAGATTCGAACATTGAAAGTAGGAAGATACGTTTCTGTAGACGATAAAGCCTACAAAATTCTAAGCATCTCCAAATCTAAACCAGGAAAGCATGGAAGTGCAAAAGCAAGGATTGAGATGGAAGACCTATTTACTGGCCAAAAAAAGAGTCACGTGGGGACTGTAACAGATTCAATTCATGTGCCATTAATAGAAAAGGGTTCGGCAATAATAACACATTTAGAAGGTCAAGAAGTACATGCAATGGATAATAAAACGTATGAAACATTGATTTTACCCAAAGATGATGATATGAATTTAGAATCAGGTAATGAAATACTTTGGATGGAAGCACTGGGAAGATATAAGATAACCAGAGATCATTGAATGTTTTTTAATTAGATGCTTTTATCATTAGTACATGGGTTTAGATCCACAACTGACAATTCGATTGGCAAAATTGGCTGATTTAGAGACAATAAACGATTTTTGGTGGCTTTTAATAAGTGAGCAAAAAATGCACGATGATAGAATTTTAGATTCGCAGCCAAACAAACATAGGAGTATGACTTTTTTAAGAGAAAGAATATCTCAAGGAGGGTTATATGTTTCTGAGATTGTGCCATACGGGATAGTAGGCCTAGGTTCATTAGCTCAAGACATGCATTTTTTACAAACAAAAATAAATATTTGGAATATTTCAGATATTTGGGTTAAAAAAGATTTTAGAAGAAATGGATTTGGTTCAAAAATGGTTTCACATTTAGAAAAAGTAGGGTTTGAAAAGGGTGCAGAGGAGATACGGTTAACTGTGTATTCAAATAATAAATCTGCATGTGAACTATACAATTCTTTAGGATTTTCATCTAAAATAATTACATTTTCTAAAACTATTGTAACTGATTTGAATTAGGATTATTAAGGGCAAGGGTATTGAAGCGGGAATGTTTGGAACTGAACAGGCGATAATATGGCAGTCGAAAAATCAGCATATCGTCAACCAGTAACTCCTGAGGGTTTGAAGGCTATTGAAAAGAAAACCTTGACTTGGTTAGATGACGACATGTATAATAATTTTAATACAGGATTATTAGAGCAATATCTAGAAGAAAAAAATCTAGAAGATTCATATGAAGTAAGTCATTGGGATACTAAGAAAGTTGCCATTGGTGTTTTAATTGGTTCCGTTTTTGCAGGCGTTACTGCATATATTGGATTAAAAATTGGACTTGCTATTTCAGCAGCATGGTATGTTGCTTATTTGCTCGGTATGGCTTTGAAATGGACGCCTTCTGAAATTAATATTGCAACATCAGCTACAACAGGTTCCACTCATGCAAGTACAGGTTTTATTTTCACATTCCCTGCAATATTTTTACTTGCTCAAACCGGACCTTCTGCTAAATATATGGTGGGAGATGGAAATTTAATCAGTGATCCAAATGTATGGCAATTAGCATTTATAGGAATAGTTGCCTCAATGTTTGCAGGATTCTTAGGAGTAATGTATTTTATTATATTTAGAAGGGTTTGGTTAGTTGAGGATCCTCTGCCAATGCCTGGTTTTGAGGCAACAATGAAACTATTGGATATTACAAGCGATATATCTTCGGGTGCACAAGAGAAAGCAAAAGACTCATTAGTTACTGTTGGTGTTTGGACCTCTTTGACAATGTTATTTTTATTTTTAATAGAATATCCATTGATATGGGGTAAAGAAATAAAAACAACACTTGTAGATTGGATTGCTGAATTTTTAAGTGTGGGTGATTGGGGCTTAGCTAGCGTTTATAGTCACGGTATTATTCACCAACCTAGTTTAATTAGTGACGGTTCTTATACAAAATATCATTTAAATGGCAACCCAGTAATGAATGGTTTTGCTCATACATATCTTGGCATTTACCTTTCACCCTCATTATTTGCGATTGGATGGTTTATGAAATTTAGAACGGCTTTATTAGTATCTCTTGGTACGTTGATGGCTTGGTTTTGGTTAATTCCAATGGCAGTAATGACTGATGTAACAGTTTATGATCCTTCATTACAAACATCATTAAAATTATCTGAATATCTTGTTATCCAAGAAGGTTCAGCAGCATTGCAAATGATTGCTTTTACAAAAACAGTTAGAATTATAGCTATTGGTGCAATACTGGGCGGTGGTTTATTTGGCTTATTCAAAATGTGGAGAACTTTTGCAACAATTGGGGCAGATATTAAAGGTGCTTTCAAGGGAGAAGATGTTCAAGAATATAATGAAGGTAAAGGTTGGTATGAATGGCCTTTAACTCATCTTCCTGTATTTATGCTAATCACATTTGTTGCAATGATTATTGTATTTACATTAGGTGGTTTTGGAATATTTCCAAGTTTAATATTTACTATGATTCTTTTGCTTACGACATTTTTCTTAGGTGCTATTGCTGTAAGAGTAATGGGGGAAACAGGAATTGAACCTGTTTCAGGAACCTCATTCATTGTATTGCTTATGCTAATGGGTATTTTCCTGACATTTGGAGATACATTTGGATTATCTCAACAAGATGCCATTCTTTTGGGATTGGTTGGTACAACCGTATTTGGGAGTGCTATTTCTATGAGTGGTACTGTAGTCCATGATTACAAAGTAAGTTTGTATATTGGTAATCGTCCATATCATATTTCTAAGGGTAATATTTTCGGAGTAGTTCCAGGTGCGATTTTAGGTGCTGGTGTTGCTATATTCCTTTCAATGTTGTTAGCAAATGGAAGTATTAATTTAGAAGCACCACAAGCTAATGCATTTGCAACATTTACTATATTATTGGCAGAAAGGCAAGGAGATATGGGCTTACTACTTTTGGGAGTTTTATTGGGTGCATTTATTGAATGGGCTACTGGAATGGGCACAAGTTTCGGTTTAGGGATGTATCTTCCCGCATATTACACATTCCCATTCTTAATAGGAGGATATGCTAGAGATTATTGGGAAAAGAATAAACTTCAACCTCAGATTGATATTATTAAAGAAAAAGAGGGCAGTAAAAATGCAGAAAGAGCACGCGCATTAGCATTATTAACAACATTTATGGTTGGTGCTGGAATGTTGACTGGAGAGGCATTCTTTGGCACAGAAGGTGCAATTATGTCATTCATTGATACTTTTGGATCCTCTCCTGCACAATTTGATTCAGCAGGAATTATGATTAGTGAAGCAATTCCTCCTATAGTTGAAACTACTTTTGGTGATTCTTGGCCATTAGTAAGACTAACCTCATTTATATTATTAAACGCAGGTTTGGCATATTTGATTTATTCATTATTTAGAAAAATTGGCGTTTTTGGTAATAAAAAAATAAGTACTGAAGCGTGAGTATATGAGACTGGAGAGAAATAACTCCGCAGCACCAATATTTGCTTGGGTGATATTAGCAGTATCTATTCTAGCAGTTTCTAGTGCAGGTGCTGTTTTTCAAATGATTTCTTCAGTTCCTCCTTTACTCAAAGCCTCATGGAGGTTACAAGCAACTTCGGTGATACTACTTCCATTTGCTATTTACCAATACAAGAATCTAGATATAAAGACCAAAAAATTAACTTTGGATAAAAAAAACATAGGGATAATAATAGGTTCTGGTTTATGTTTATGGTTACATTTTGGAAGTTGGGTATGGTCACTAGATCACACAACATTACCAAGAAGTTTACTTTTTGTCACATCTCACCCATTAGTCATTATTGTTGGTTTATGGATGATAAAAAAACCAGTAAAAAAGGAATCATCCATTGGAGCAGTTATAGGATTCATTGGTGCAGCAATAATCATTTTAGGCGTTGAATCTGAAGGAAATGCATCTTTAATTGGTGATTTAGCTGCATTTGTTGGTGCAATAACAGTAGTTGGTTATTTTACCGCAGGAAGGGTTCTTAGAGAATGGATGCCGTTATTTGTTTATGCTTTCCCAGTAACTTTTTTGGCATCAATATTATTAGCCATTTCATCAATTTTTCAAGAGGGGGCGACATTTGATTCATCTAACTCTATTCTGTATGTTTTTGGTTGGTTAACTGCAGCATGGTTTCCTTATGTGGCATATCTGGCAATAGGCCCTGGGCTTATTGGACATACAGGAATTAATGGAGTATTGAAATGGTTTTCTCCATTGATTATTTCTGTTTGTTTAGTCATGGAGCCATTAATCGGATCTATTATTGGATACTTTTTTGTTTCAACAGAAACCCCTGGTATTGAAACATTAATTGGAGGTACGATTCTAATTATCGGTACATTAATGGTTACAACCTCTCAGCATGAATCATTGGTTTTAGAGAGTGAATGAATTGGACTGTGTATTTATTACTAATGATGACGGAATAAGCGAGGGCCTTGAGTCATTAATCACTTACTTGCATGATTTTAACATTCCTTTATTGGTTATTGTACCAGATAAAAATAAGTCTGCTTCATCAATGTCAATCACACTTAGAGAAAAAATGAAATTATCCAAAAAAATTGATTTAGAAGATAAATTAAAGAAAGGAAATACCCCCTTGTCAATATTTACATTAAGTGGAACACCCACAGATTGTTCATTATTTGTTGATTTTGCAAAAGGGACTAAATTATTAGGTGGGCTAAACCCCATATTTGCAATTAGTGGAGTTAATCATGGAGCTAATCTAAGTCACGATGTATTTCACAGCGGAACAGTAGGTGCTGCTCGTCAAACTGCAATGAATGGTTTGCCAAGCATTGCATCTAGTTATTGCGATTATGGGGGCTTTGAGATTGGAACTGCTGCTAAATTAACCGCAGAATTATGTAAAAATATGTGGACTAATTTTGATAAAAATGGATCCTTCAAATCATTATTTTATGATGGAAAAATATTTCTAAACTTGAATGTTCCAACTGCATGGAATGGTATTTTAAAATATTCAACTTTAGGAATTCGAGATTATGAAAACGCATTAGTGATAGAATCTATAGATTCAATAAAAGAATCTAATGTGAGTTTTGATGGGCCAAATATTGTGGAAGAATTCATTGTTGGTACAGATGTAGAACAAATAAATTCTAACTTTGCTTCTATTTCATTAATTCCAACTTGGCCATACTCTCATAGAAGATACCCTGAAAAAGAAGTAATGGAAAAAATAGGAGAGATAGATTCTATAGATGATTTGAGTTGGATTATTTACTAATCCATGTAGTGATGTAGAATGGCTATAACACTATGTCCTTGAATCCATTTCTTGCCAATTGATATTTTTTTAACATCAGAAAGTAGAGACATCTCATCATCATTGAATGGCTGGTCGTCGGAAATTACAAATCCTATATTTTCATATTTTTTTAATTCTTCACTAATTATATTTCCATTAATGTCCAAATGCATTGGAACCACTCCCTCATTTTTCCATTCGGAAAGAGTATCTTCTAAGGCCCCTTGGCCATGAAATATTCCCTTTTGAAATTCATATTTCATACCTATAGGGGGTAGGGGTGTTTGTAAAATTTTTGAAATTTGTCCCGCAATACTACGTTCATCTGCATGTAAACCCTTTACATTAGAACCTTCAATCCAAACTCTTCTTGGTTTTTTTTCACCCCCCATAAAATGTAATACAATTTCAACATCATCTCTAATTCCATGAGATAAATATAAGGCAGTATTTACAGATCTAAGAATTACATCTAATCTTCCACAAGATCCTGCTAAATCGTTAAGGTTTAATTTTCCATGACTGGGAACTCTATGACCTATCAATGCAAATTTCTTCTTCATTTATTCACCTACATAGAAAAATCATCCAAATCACCAGATTTCATCATTTTTCTCATTTGCTTGGACATTTTCCTATTTCCTTGAATTCCCTTCATCATTTTTCTACTTTTGTTCCATTGCGCTATTAATTCACGTACATTTTTCTCTGTAACCCCTGAACCCCTAGCAACTCTTTTTATTCTTTCAGCTTTTAAAATTTGAGGATTATTTTTTTCATTTTCAGTCATGGAATCCATTATGGTTCTATATCTTTCTAAATTATTTTGCATTTCTTCTTTTTGCCTCTTGCTCATTTGACCCATCCCTCCAAACATTCCAGCAGGTAAGAATGATAGGAATTTATCTAGTGTACCAATTTTCGACATCATGTCCATTTGAGTATACATATCATTTAATGTAAATCTTCCACTCATCATTCTTTGAGTTAATCTCATTGCCTCAATTTCATCCATGTCTTCGGGAGCAAGATCAATCAAACCCTGAATGTCTCCCATTCCTAAAAGTCTACTAATAAATCTATCAGATTCAAATTTTTCAAGATCTTTTACATTTTCCCCTTCCCCAGTAAATAGGATTGGAGAACCTGTTGCTGCAACAGCTGAAAGCGCTCCACCTCCTCTCGCAGTACCATCTAGTTTAGTTACAATTACTCCAGTAACGTCAACTAAGTCATTGAATGAGGCCGCAACAGGGCCTGCTGCTTGACCAACTTGCGCATCAATTACAAGTATTCTTTCATTTGCATTTACTAAATTACTCATATCTTTTAATTCTACGACTAATTCTTCATCTAATTGATGCCTTCCAGCAGTATCAATAATTAGTATGTCAACATTTGAGTGTTTTTCGATACCCCTCCTTACAATATCCACAGCATCTTTTGATTCTGGATCTCCAAATACGCTTACTTTGGTACCTTCTAATAATTGAGATAATTGTGAAAAAGCACCAGGTCTGTGAACATCTGCTTCTATTACTGCAACATTTGCTTGCATTTTTGTGGACCACCAATTTGCTAACTTTGCGGTTGTAGTGGTTTTACCTTGCCCATAAAGTCCAACCATCATTATAGTTTGACCTCTTGGTGGAATTTCCTTTGGCGGACCCAATAATCTAACTAATTCAGTATACAATATGTTCATTGCATGAGTTTGTAATGTAATTCCAGGACGAATTTCCTCCTCTTTCATTTTCATTGCCAATCTTTCAGTTAATTCCTTGGTTTGGCGAACGTTAAAATCTGCTTCTTGAAGTGCTCTACGTAATGAACGAATCATATCTTGCAATTCATCCTCATCAAGCTTCCTTTTCCCTTTGATTTTGGATAGTGCTGAAAAAATTCCTTTACGAAGTCCCTCGAGTGCCATTACATTTGGTAAGACATCTACACTTTAAAGCAACGGCTGTGGAACTTCTAAATTTAACACATCATTTGCAAATTTAGCACTTGTGTTTTCAACATCTAC
>CATFLP010000034.1 GCA_949514915.1 Methanobacteriota archaeon
CCCATTTGTAAAAGAAACATGAAGAGTTGGAACCACCAAAATTCTGATCGTGAAGCACGACCACTAAAATCTACATATTTTTCTGTGATACAGGTCTTAATTGCATCCATAAATCCCATCATTTGTATTGGTCTGGCTCCCATAGAGGTTGCGCCTCCAGGGATTGCCCCTACAACTATTCCTTGTGATTCCATACCACAATCTAAATCCTTTCATTCATTAAATTTTTGGGGATTAATACCTAATTTCAATATTAATTCTTCTAATAATGCCCAGTCTAGTTCTGTATCAATTTCAATACTTTGAAATGATTTCATTGTATAAAAACCAATTTTCCCACCTAAACGACATTTTTGTTCTTCCCAAATTTGTCTTTTAGTAATATAAAATGCTCCATTTTCTTTTCTTGAATTTTCCATTTCTTGCCTTCTTGGCCTTGATTTCGGATTATAATTTGGTTCAGCATTGCCCTTTTCATCAACTTGCCAAGTAAATGAATGGTCCAATGTTCCTGTTGCTAAAGAGTCGAAGTCTTCCTTTTCAAATAATACTAATGCCATATCAAAATCTTCTGCTTCTGTCAGAGGAGATGTTGGCTGAACTAATATCAGAATGTCTGCAGATTGTGCCAAAGGGTGTTCATTAATTACGGCTAGCATGGATTCTTCGCTACTTGTTGTATCTTGAGCATGTTTAGGTGAACGATGGTGTATTTCACAACCTAAATTTTCCCCCCGCTCTAGTATTTCTTTGGAATCGCTGCTTAATATGACCGTGGTTATTTTCTTACTTTTTAAAGCAGCATTAAGACACCAATCTACTAAAGGTAAATCACCAAATAGTCGTAAATTTTTGTTGGGAATTCCTTTTGAACCCCCTCTTGCTAAAATAATAGCAACTATTGAATTCGAAGACAATTCGATTCCTCACTTAACTCTACGTAATTTTTCTATCATTGCTAATTCTTGCTCATAAATACGTTTGATTCCGTCTCCCATTGCACTTTCTAATGCACGAATATTTCGAACTAGTTTTGATAATCCAGGAAATTCAAGGCTTGCTGCATGATCGCTTCCTCTTTGTGTTCTATCTAATGTGAAATGTCTTTCAATGATTTTTGCACCTAATGTAACTGCTGCAATGTCCATAGAAATACCTCGATGATGACCACTGAAACCAATAATAAAATCAGGATATTTTTTCTTTAATACAGGAATATAATTCAAATTTAGTTGATTAAATTCTGCAGGATAAGTGGAAGTACAGTGAAGAATACATCTGACCTCTACTTCTGCTTCTCTTATCCAATTTGCAGCTTGTTCAATTTCCTCTTCAGTACTCATCCCTGTGGAAAAAATTATTGGCATTTTACCAGAACAAGCAGCATCTATTGTTTCTTTATCTGTAATTGATGCTGATGCTATTTTCATTAATGGCATCCCCGCCTCAGTCATTTGACTTGCTGAAACCGGATCCCACGGAGATACAAAATAATCTAAACCATAACTCTCTGCAACTTTTTTTAATTCTAAATGCTGTTCAACTGACAATTCAAGCGCGTCTCTATGTTTACCATAAGTATCTGCAAATGCATTTGGGGAATCATAAGGTCTATCATACTCTTCTGGAGTCAATAATGTTCTTGTGTGTCTTTTTTGAGATTTAACGGCATTGACTCCTGCTTCTGCTGCTTTTTGAATTAATTTCTTAGCATGTTCTAAATCACCTTGATGGTTTTGTCCAATTTCGGCAATAATGTATACGCCATTAGATTCTACGATGTCTTTTAGATTGCTCCCCATGGTATCTCCTCATAGTTTTACACTAATCACCTTGTCTGCCAGATTCTATCGAATAAATAATGACTTCGCAAGTTTCTCTAACTGCACCATTTCCTCCTTTTGATTTGCTAATCCAATCCGCTTTTTTACGAATTTGTGGTTGCGCATTTGCTGGAGCTAATTTAATGCCGACTTGGGAAAATGCTGCTAAATCTGGTATGTCGTCTCCCATAAAAGCCACAACACTTTGATCTAATTTTCTTCTAGCAAGTATCTCTTTTACAGTTATTGATTTGTCTTTTGAACCAACATGAATTTCGTCCATTTTTAATTTCTCCATTCTTGATCTAGTAATCTCTGATGGTTCTCTTGAAACCACCCCTACAAGTATTCCTAAATCTCTTAATCTGGAAACCCCGTGCCCATCTAATACTGAAAACCTGCGTTGTTCGTTTCCTAGCTCGTCTCTCAAAATTGTCCCATCTGTAAAAACACCATCAACATCAAAAATAATCATTTTCAATTTTGATAATTTAATTGAGACTTCTTTAGTGAGCGGTGCCCATTCATCTGGCCAATTGGTCATTTCTCTTCCTCTTTATTTTCAAGTCTTTCCCGAACTCTGCTTACAGTTCCCTCTGGGAGAAAATGTAATTCTGGTACTGGTTCATCAAGTATAACATCTAATTCCTTAACCATTCTATCAAACACTTCTAATTCAGCAGTTGCCGAAACCCATTTATCAACCCAGTCGCATTCTTTTTGGATTTGGTTATCATCTTTATTTTGGGATCTTATCAACTTACTTAAGTATCCTACAATCATTGCATCTCTAGGTGTTAATTGATAAGTCGCCCAAGGATTACGTTCTAAAACTACATTTTGGTGCTCTTTCCATAATGCAAATATTTTATCATAAAGCCATCCTATAAATAAGACAGCAATAAATACTCCAATATACAAAAACAGCATTACCAAATAACTGATTGGTATTCCATTATATTCATCTCCTGCCGACCATCTATGTTCAATTCTGTCATAAATCAAAAGTGTTAATGTTGTAGCCCAAAATAACAATGAAATTACTGCTTGTGATTGTTGAAGTCTCCAAAATTGACGCATTAACCATTTCTTAGATGGTGAATCTGGGGAGGCGCTCATGAATTAAGCGGGTCGCTTCACTGTTTTCATGTCTTCTCTACATTGTCTATCAACAAATGGGTTTATTGAGTAATAGATACTAAGCGTTTATGTGGTAGAAGAGGCAAGTTGGCTGTTACGAATGCAGCATGAAAATTTAGACCTTAAAAAACCAATTAAATTAAATAAATTAAAAGAAAGATTGCAAAATAATCCTGGGATATTCATAAGAAATGAAAATGGCATTCTTGGACATGCTAACTTACAACGAATGGGTTCAATTATTGAATTGCACACTGTTGTAATTGACCCTGATTTCCGTGGAGAAGGGCATTCCCACAAATTAGTATATTCTGCTTGGGAAAGATGGCGTCAAGATCCTATTCTTCATGGAAGTTATATTAATTCAAAAGTTAATTTTTCTAAAGAAGCCGAGGGAAGTAATGAAGATTTATTCTTGCCCTGTAAACTTATTGCATTTACAAGAAATGCATCATTGGCATCAACACTTACTTCAGCGGGATTTAAAATTGCGATTCCAAAACGAAAATGGTGGAATTTATGGTTAGTTAAATCACAACTTGGGCATTTGAAAATCAATCAACTATTCTATCTTCTATTGAATAGAGGGTATACATTGTTTAGATTATTAGTAGGAGAAGTGATTCCTGAGAATAATGAAAAGAGTGGTTTCATTAAACGCTTTTTTCAAAAAAGAAGGCGTTTGTTTCATCAATTATCACACTTAAGTGAATATAAGTTATTTATTCTATCAACTGAAATGCAGAACAAAGATTGGCCGAGGAAGGGTGGGCCTAATGAAGAATACTATCATCCATTAGAAGAAATAAATGTTGCAACATTTACTAAGGAGAAAGAAATTGATCCTGAAGAAATAACGGAGTGGGACTCTGGTGAAAAGGAAAAAATCCCTTATGTAGATTTAGCACAAGAATAAGTTGTTCTCTTATTTCATAGTGATTTAGAATCTGGAATTTCATTTTCATCTCTTTCTGAAAATATAGCTAATTTTGTAGATTTATTTACAGATTTATTTACAGATTTGCTCATTGTTATTCCATTTTGGCTTGGTTCTACGTTAACTTCTGAAACTACGCTATCGAATAAACCTCCCAATACACTACCTTCATTTGCAATTAATGAGGTAAGCCATCCTGTAAGGTTATTATCTGTATTATCAAAAGAATAATCTGTGGTAATTATTGCATCTTGTGATGTAAATGAATAATTAATATTTTTTCCTCCGAAATCTTCCATATATGCAGAAAATAAATGATGATGAATCCACGGAGCATTCACTGGAATCATACTTGTTATTGGACTAAATGAGGAATTGCCCCACATTGTTACTGGGTCTGCGCCCCAAGATGAAATTGTATCTGAATAATCAAGATAAAGCATCAAGGATGCATTCATTGAAAATAATGGTTGGTCATCAAGATACAAAATTGATAAATTAGACGATAAAGCTCTCCACTCTATATAGGTACTGTCATCATATCCCCATTCTACATTTTCTGTATCTGTCCCTAGATTAACTGGATATGTAGATACACTAAGATCGTCTATCGTATATCCCATTAATGCTAGAACTGCATCGACATTTGGCATATGCTCATGTGAAAATACCTCTGCTCGTGGGCCATCATTCCAAACCATATCGGGAGATGTAGAATAACAATATGCATTATAATTTTGACCTAGCCAATAAAGTGTGTGACAAGTGTCAATACCAATCATTGTATAATTCATCGTAAAGGTTCCATTTCCGCCATTACTAATCCAAGGTGTTGGATCACCATTGTCTCCAATTCCATCACCATCTGTGTCGAAACACTCTGTTGAATTTAATGGTGCCCAATCCATATTATCGGGGCAAGTGTCCCCGTCATCATCATCATCTTCAATTAAATTAGTTTGACAATTAGGAATCGGATCATTTGCGCCATCTAAAATATTGTCAGGCAGCCCA
>CATFLP010000035.1 GCA_949514915.1 Methanobacteriota archaeon
CAATATCTTCATCAACAATATCTTCATCAACAATATCTTCATCAACAATATCTTCATCAACAATATCTTCATCAACAATATCTTCATCTACGTCGAAAGTACAACTATGATTGTTTATTTCTGCATTAATATTGAAATTGCTTGCATTTGAGTTTATGCAACCAAGAATTGGAGGGGTCATTGCAATCCATATACGACTTGCTCCTGCAAACCAAGGGTTAGGATCTGTTGCATCATATGCTCCAGCACTTAAATTATCTAATTCTGAATTTATCAATGGCCTAAAATCAAAATTGTCAGGATCTACCAACATAGATTCTACAACCCCATTAGATTCTTCATATCCATTATAATTACTCAAATATGTTCCTGGCACTGGATTTGTTGAATAAGGTTGAGAACGATGTGCTGCAATTGTGTCTGCAGCATTATTTGATGTAGTTGAATTTTCGTTTCCAGCCCCATTTTCAAACAATACAATAATCTGATTTTTATTTAAAGAACTATCATTTCCAAACACAGTATTATTGTGAATGTAATGGTAATTGCCTTTAACCATAATTCCTGTTTTTATATCCCACAATACATTATGATGTACTGTTGCGTTATTTCCTGTATTTGTCCCACCTGCAGGTCCATCCATCCTAATTCCGTATTTTTCAGTATTGTAAATCCAATTGTATGCTACTTCAGCACCATTTTGTTCAGCCTGCATCATTTGCATAACTGCACCATCACTTTGTACAAACCCTGTTTTTGATATTTTGTTATGGAATAATTGTGGTGCATCTCCAATACTAATTGTCGCTGAAGCACCTGTTCTATGAATGGTATTATTGGAAAAAGTGTTATCCTTACCTCCATCATAAACAGTTACCATTAATCCTGGAAGATCAGATGATGACCAATCAATAAATTCGAAATTATTATTGTTAATTGTGTTATTATGAGATTGAAGAGCAGCACCATGAAATTCAATTGCAGAACCATCAGTATGAGCAAATGAACTATTCTCTATTAAGCAATTTGAACATCGGTCCATGCGAGAAACCCATCTATCATTAACATCTTCGCCTGCAACTCCTAATCCTCGCTTGGAAGTACTTGGGTACATTAAATCTGAATTTATTACTGAACATCCATCACATTGATATGACCTAAAAGTAGTTGCAAAGAATTCTAATCCTTGAAGCGAAACATTATCGCTTTCTGTAATATTGAATGCATATGCTTGAGTTTTTACTCTTACATCCATGTTATTTGGATCAGTTCCATTTGAGAAAAGCATATGCAACCTATCGGAACTAGAATTAATCCACCATTCACTTTCAACATCAATAAGTTCCCTCTTTCCTTCGAGAAAATAATGATGATGCTTATTTTTCCAATTAGGAACTGTATCATAGAAGAAGGTGTGATTAGCAGAATCATAATCAGTGACAATACGGCTATAAGTTCTAAATGATGCCACATTCAAAACTGCAATTGCACCAACAGGATCAATTCCACTAGTTGCCAAACTATTGTTCGCACCATCTATTCCTCCTGAATCTTGTAATTCTCCATTTGAGTATGTTCCTCCATTTCCAATTGAACCATGAGCCCAATTATGTGATTGGTTTAGAACAGAAAAATCACTGAAATTAGCATTGGGCCACCTAGCAGGAACTTGTTCAGTGTAATCAATGAAAACTTGCCATGCATCAATCCCGAGATCAACCTCATGAATTCCATCATTAGCTAATTTCCAATTACCACCTAAATCATTTACCACACTTCGAGTGCCATCAAAAACGACTCTTTCACCTTGAGCAGACTTAATTGTTAAATTTTTGAAGCCAGAAATACTAATATCTTCATGGTATACTCCTTCATGTAAAATAATACTTACTCCGTCAGAGGATAGTTCAATTGCCTTTGTAACTGATGCTAAAGGGCAATCATAAGTACCAATATTAGAATCATTTCCTAAAATATTATCAACATAGAGATTAGTTAAATTATTATTAGTTTGATTAATACAATTCAAACTAGAAGATGTAGAGAAATTGTCTTTTTCCAATAAACTAATCTCTGAATCATTAGGTGCAAAATTTATTGAAGAAAGTATCATTATTGATACCAAAAAAATTGGTACACTAACATTTCTCATTATTGGCTCTCTGAGCATTTCATTTATGAATACATATTATTAAATTTTTAATTTATCTCTCTTAAAACAATTAAATTCTATATTCATCTACAGGATTTCCATTAATTAAATGCTCATTTAATATTTTTTCTAAAGATTCTTCAGTCAATTTATACCATACTCCCTCTGGATAAATAACACAAGATGGACCTGACTCACAATGGTCTAAACAACCTGATTTTTGCACCCTAATATTTACTAATCCTGAATTTTTGGCCATTGTTTTTAATTTGACCATAAGGTCTAAACTATTTTTACTCATACAACACCCTCTTTGGGAATTTTTATCTCTTTCATGCGAGCAAACAAAGACATGTTTCTCAAACTTTTGATTACTCATTAGTTAACACCTTTTCAAATTTCATAGCTAATTCAAAATCATTTTTTGTCAAACCATCTAAATCGTGAGTCCAAATCAATGTTTTAACAAAACCCCAACCCAACTCATAATTTGCATGATGGTTTTCTTTTTCACAAATCTCTGCAGTAGCATTAAGAAATTTTAATGCCTCTTTAAAATCAGGAAATTTCCAAATTCTTTGAAGATGATGGTTTTCAATAATTTCCCATTCATCACTTATTTTATTGGTATTTTTTATAATTTCATCTTCGTCCATAGGGCTTTTTTCCCTAAAATGCATAATCATTCCTCTTTAATTTAAATTATCCCCACAAATGGCTATCATTACCACCTTGTGTTTTTTTCTCTATTCTTTCATGTAATTTTGTACGTCTTTTTTGATCTTCTTTTTCATAGGCAATTAACTCTTCATCATCAATATAAGGTGGTCTCATATGAGCAATTAATTTCATACAAACAATTACATCTTTAGCCACATAACTAACATCACCAGTATCACTTTTGACTTCAATCATATTTTTCCCACTTGACATCAATCTACCTCTTATAGTCAAATCACTATCTTTGGGGTATGCACGAGCATCTAACTCAATCTCAATGATATCATCCATTCTCAAACCGTGCCTTCGGCTGAGTAATGAACCTTCTAAAATATCTGAATTTGCTTCAATATCTGGACAACCTAATTCTTCCCATAATGGTATTGCCCACTCGGGTAATTTTACATCAGAACGCCTTTTTCTCCCACCTGCCACTATTTCACCTAACCCTCGCAAAAGTTCATCGTGTAAAAACAACTCTATCTTAACAATCATACCATTTTGCTAAAAACAGATTACTTTCCCCCATAACTGAGAGGGGCATATGACAGCAGTTAATTGGAAAAAACTCGCGACGGTTCCATTTTCAGATGAACTTCTTGACAAAGGATTCACTAAAGCAAGAAAAGCCGCAGAAAATGTTTACGATCCAAATAAAACATTTAGAGTGAGAAAACAAATGATTAGAATGATACAATCTGCAGTTGACACAATTTCTGAACAATTACTAAATCACGTAAGAAATTGGCCAAGTTTAGAAAATTTAGACTTATTTGATCTTGCATTAATAGAAGCAGCAGTTGGGTTTGACGAATACAAACACAATCTAAGCATGCTTCAATGGTGCTCAAAACAAATCAGATCTGTCGCCAAACAAAATATTGATAAAATTACAAAAACAGCAAATGTAGAATTTATGCATAAAACAAGAAGGGAGGCATACGGCAGAATTAGCAGCATTATCAATCAAACTTCAAAAAGTTTGGAATGGCTTAATTCTGCTAGAGAAACCTTGAAAAAATTACCTTCAATTGATGCTAGTAATCCTTGTATTGTTGTCGCTGGTGCACCTAATGTAGGAAAATCTGCATTGATTTCTGCATTATCAACTGGAAATCCTGAAGTTGCATCATATCCATTTACTACTAAACAATTACATCTTGGACATTTTGAACATCGAAGATTAAAGTATCAAATTGTAGATACACCAGGATTACTAGATAGGCCAATGCAAGAACGTAATCAAATAGAAATGCAAGCAATTGCTGCTTTAGAACATACAGGGAGCATTGTATTATTTGTAATGGACCTATCTGGAGAATGTGGCACAAGCATTGATGAACAAAATAATTTATTAAGTGAAGTGAAAGAATTACTAAAACAAAAAGAAATTGTGGTATTAGAAACAAAAGCAGATTTAATAAATATTGATGAAAAAGAATTGATTGAATTTAAGTCATTAGAAACTAACTTAGAATACAAAGACTATGAAATAAATAAAATAAAATTCTTAAGAAATAAATCAACTAATAATATTATGATTAGTACTAAAGAAAATTTTGGATTGAAATCAATAAAATATTTACTAATTAATAAAATAAAAAAGACACAGGATAACAACCCTCTTGAACTTCCAAAAGGTTGGTATAGATCTGATGCAGAATAATTACTTAAATTCGATTCCAGCAAAAATCATTGTACTTCCAAACAAAAAAGTGATTGTAGAAACAAACCAACTAAGCCTAGCATGGTACTCATAATTTACTATATTTGCTGCAGCAGGATTTGCTTCAGAGCTAATACTTCCTGTAGCCAATCTATATTTCCCAGGCTCGACTTTCCAACTTAAACCTTCTCCTCCAACAGAATCAACACCTCCAGAAACAAAATTCAAATCCTCTGCTTCACAAGAAGTTAATCCGATATCATCAGGAGGGCATTCTGTGGCATCACTTGCAGGAATTACACCAACCCAAGTTGATTCGGATTGTGACCATTCAATTGAAATTTTAATTGATAAAATAGAAAATTGAGTAGGGACTTCTAAATCGGACAAAGTCATTCCAGCATAGCATTTATCAGGCTCTAATGGATTTGTAGGACAAGGAATTACTGGCACATCAGCATCTCCTGATCCTCCATAACCAACTAAACCTGCAATCGTAACTAAAATTAGGATAATTCCGATAATTAAAGGTCCTATTCTCATCAATTCCACCTTTCTATAAAATACCACTTAATGTCAATAATTGAGGGGAAAGTAAAGCTATTACCAATATTATCATCCAAAGTCGTAATTGTTTCTTAACTTTCAAATCCTTTTCTACTGTATCTATACAATCTTGAGAATTGCATAGCAAATCATCTCTAGTTGGAGAAATTGTTTTTCCACAAATTTTACAATGCTTATGATCCTTAAAATTCTTATTTCCTGATTTAAATGTGGATTTTGCTGTACTCTTTGCATATTCCTTAACATTTTCATTTATTTTCCCCATTGATTCTGCAGATTTTTTAACAGCTTCTTTGAGTCTTTTTGTATTCATCTAATTTTCAACTCCATATACCTTAGTACCATCAAAAGATTCGCCACAAAGTGCTTTTCTTAAATTATCCACATCATGTCCATTTAATATAACAAGTGGTAAATTATGTTCAATAGCAATTTTTACTCCTACAGGATCTACTGCAAAAGATGAACCTGGTAAAATTTCTTTTCCAATGCCTGAAATTACCCCTAATTCATCTAAGGTCATCCTTTCTATAGGTTTTGCATTAGAGTCATTACGCGGATCACTTGTAAATACGTGACTAACATTGGTAGCAATGACAACCAATTTTGAGTTTAATTTTGCACCCATCTTAATTGCAACAGTATCAGTTGTATGTCCAGGAACTGTACCTCCCATCACTACAATATTATTTTCATTTAGATAAGACACGCAATCTGCAATTGTTTCTGGTATTATTCCATCAATCATTAAATTTGAATTTGAGAAAAAACCAATAATCTCCTTTGCGTTAATCCTTGTCGCTTCAATACCAATTAAATCCAAGTCAAAAGAATTTGAGATACCATTTTTTTTAGCAATAGATATATTTTTTCTTGCTAATTTCCCCCCTCCAACAACAATAACTATTCTTATTTTACTAGAAATAGACACCATTAAATCAGTAAAATTAGATTTCCATGAATCTAATGAACCTCCATTATCGCTTGAAAGAAGACTCCCCCCCAGAGCAATTACAATAGCATCATGCATGATATTCAGTACCTCGTCCTAAGATTGAGAATATTGCTTTATCTGTCAATAGTTGTATCATAATAGTAATTAAGAGATATTGTATTAACTAGCCGACATATTCACAAGGGGCATTATAGGACCAATGTTGAGGCCGTTGTATGAGCGAGGATGATGAGAAGCAAAGCAGACGGCTCAAATTAAAGTTTAATTTAGAAGAATTAAGGAAAATGAAAGGATATGGTACTGAATTAGTTACAGTATATTTGCCTCCTGACCGTCAAATTTCTGATGTAAGGCAATTATTACAAAATGAGCATGGGCAGGCTGCCAACATTAAATCAAAAGCAACTAAAAAAAATGTACAAGGTGCAATTGAATCAGCGCTTTCAACATTAAACAATTATAAAACTGCAGGAGAAAGAGGATTAGCCATCTTTGTAGGTGCAATAATTGTAGGAAATAATAAAACAAGAATGATAAATGTAACTGTAGATGACCCTCCAGAAGAAATTCAATCTGTTCGCTATAGATGTGATTCGACATTTGAATTAGATCAATTAGAAGAAATGTTAATTGAAAGAGCTTCATATGGTCTTTTTGTAATTGATAGATCAGAATCATGCTATGGCATAGCTAGTGGGAAAAAAATTCATGCTCAAGAATATCTTCCATCACAAGTTCCTTCAAAACATGGCAGAGGTGGACAATCAGCTCAAAGATTTGAAAGATTAATTGAAGAAGCAGCGCATAATTTTTTCAAGAAATCTGCAGAAAGAGCATGTAATTACTGGTTACCGATGATTTCTGACATGAAAGGAATCATAATTGGAGGACCTGGTGCCACAAAGGATTATGTTGTAAATGGAAATTATTTCCATCATGAAATCCAGAAAAAAATATTACCTACAAGATTCGATGTAGGATATAGTAACGAAAGTGGTTTAAGAGAACTGGTTGAGAATGCTGGTTCAATCATGGAAGAAATAGAATTAGACACTGAAAGAAGAATTGTGGATAAATTCCTCATGGAAATCATGAAACCATATCCAAAAGCAACATATGGAGAAAAAATGGTTAAAAATGCATTAGAGCAAGGTGCAGTGAATACTTTACTATTATCTGAAAATTTAAGAAAACAAATTGTCAAATTAGAATGTAATGATTGTAAAAATAAATGGGAAGTATCAATAAATCGTACTGATCCAATTCCTTCTTGCCCTTCATGCGGTACTGATGAAGAAAATATTAAAGAAATAAGTTCTAAAACATTAGTCGAAGAAATGACTGAATTAGCTGCTAGAGCATCAGGCAAAACAGTTTTAATTTCCACAGATACAGAGGAAGGTGCAACACTCTATAGAGGATTTGGAGGAATTGCAGCAATGTTAAGATACCCCATGAGTTGATGAAATGAAAATATTAAAAAAAATTATTGAGCCAACAATTGAAATAATTTTTAAGGATTATAATTTAGAATTTCATGATTATAAAAACCTAATTCAAATACCAAGAGATACTGATGTTTGTGACTTATGCATTCCTTGCTTTTCATTATCTAAAATACTTAAAAAATCACCAATACAAATAGCGGAAGAAATAGCATCAAAGGCAAAAAAAATTATCGGTGAAGATATTTCAATTAGTTCCATTAATGGATATGTTAATTTTTATTCTGATCCTAAATGGTTAATTAAAAAAATAATTCTAGAAAAATATGAATTTTTCGAGGATGATCCAAAAAGTAAAATATTAATTGAGCATACTTCAGCTAATCCTAATGGACCGTTCCATGTAGGAAGGGCTAGAAATGCAATTTTAGGGGATGCACTTGTAAGATTAAACAGAGATTACGGTAATAGCGTACAAGCAGAATATTACGTTGATGACATGGGAAAACAAGTTGGAATACTTGCATGGGCAATTGAAAATTTAACTAAAGAAGAAATTGAAAAAGCACTTCAAAGAGAAGGTATTGAAGAGTTAAACCCAATGTGGAAAAATAAAGAAGATCATGTAAGAGTAAGATGGTATCAAGCAGCAAATATACTAAGAAAAGACAATCTAAAAATTGAATCAGAATTAAATGAAATGATAAATAAATCTGAAGAAGGAGATACTGAAGTCCTAAATCAATTCTATAATGCGTTTCAACCTATTTTAGATGGGATGTTAGAAACATTATCTAAATTAGGAATCAAATATGATTCTTTTACTAATGAATCACAATTCATAATTGATGGCTCTGTTAGTAAAATTATGGAAGAACTAAAATCTTCAGAGCTTTATGGTGTTGCAGAAAATGGAGCTAAATATCTTGAACTAGAAAGTAAAGGAGTTAGTGGAAAATCTACTAAATTTTTCTATCAAAGAGGAGATGGTTCAAGTTTATATGCAACTAGAGATTTAGCATACCATAAATGGAAATGGACTAAATCTGATAAGTTGATTAATGTTCTAGGAGAGGATCATAGATTACAATCAAAACAAGTATCTATTGCATTAAATGAACTTAAAATCAAATCACCTGAAGTCATATTTTATGCATTCATAAAATTACCAGAAGGCAAAATGTCTACAAGAAAAGGAAATGTTGTATTTATGGATGATTTGATTTATGAAGCAGAAGAATTAGCATTAGAGATATTAAGTCAAAGAAAAATGGGAATTGAAAAATCCCAAGCAATGAATATTGCAAAATCTGTTGCATCTTCAGCGATTAGATTTAATATTCTAAAAGTTTCTCCAGAAAAAGGATTCACATTCAAATGGGAAGATGCTCTATCATTTGATGCAGATTCTGCACCATTCATAATGTATTCTCATGCAAGATCCTGCTCAATAAAAAAGAAAGTTGACAATCTAGAATACATTGAAAATAATATAGATCTAAATAATATAGAATTAAATGATTCTATTTCAAAATTATTAAGGACAATAATGAGATATGAAGATTCTATTGAAAAAAGTGTCAAGGAAAATAAACCAAATCATTTTTGTTCATATATGCTTGAATTATCTGCCGCCTACAATGCATTTTATAGAGATTGTACAATAATTAATGAAAATGAAGTTAATAATTTATTTTTCAAAGTTAGTGAATACTCACGTAAAATAATCAACAGAGGATGTACAGCGCTTGGAATCATTCCTCTAGATTCGATGTAGAATCTTCTTCAATAGATTTTTCATATTCTTCTAAAAGTGTTCTATGAGTGAAAATATCTGAATCTTCTGAAACTGAGGCTCTAATCTTAGCCCCATAATTCCTTAATGAAGATAGTGCATCTGCCAAAGTATCTACTTGAGATGTATATCCTATTGGTGGCCACCCACAATCAATTTTATCCATCTCTTTATCACTACTTTCAATCCATGCTTGGCATGCTGGCAAATAGCATAATGCATTCATTTCTACAGCATCTGTCCAAAAAGTCCTTTCATCACATATAGGGCAAACATTAGCAGACATATGCTTTAATGGCACAGCCTTGCTATCATCTGAATCAAGCGTCCACATTACTAATTGTGCCTCTTTATATCCTGAGGACCAATTTTCACTAATTTTTTTCTTTAATGCATCAAAAGCAAGAGATTCTTTAGAATATATTCCTAAACCTTCTATATTACCATCAATAGTTACTATTGAAGGAACAAAGACAAATTCATAATCATCCATTATAATTCACCCCATCCAAGATATCTTACATATGATCCAAGTATTGTTCCTGTTACAAACAAACTTTCCTCATTAAATCTAGACATGTCATCTAAATAAGTATGATATTCCCAAGAACCTCCTCCATAACTACCAACAATATCTTTATTTATTTTTTTAACAAAGGGACAGTGATCCGAACTACAAGCGATTTCATCATCATTTTGATGGAAATAACTTAGAGAATATTTTGAAGAAATTTCTGGTTTTTCTTGTTTGAAAACCTCAATAATATTTGAAATGTGCTCAATATCTTCAACTCCATTTCCATAAAATGAAATACCATTGCCTCTATTTTCCAAATCAATATCAACATGAGGCATGTCAAAATTTACATAAAGCCTGAGCATTTCAGACAATTCTATAGAATGAAGGTCTACGTATGCTGTTGAGCCGTGTAATCCTTCTTCTTCTCCGCCCCAAGTACAGAACTTAATTGTATAATATGAAGGGCCTATTTCATTTGATAATAAGCTAAATTGTCTTGCCAATTCTAAAACGTTAGCTACTCCACTCGAATCATCTACTGCACCTGGACTATTGTACGTAGTATCGTGATGGCCTCCAATAATTATCAATTCATCAGTTTGACCAGGCAAAACCCCGCAAGGAACCCTAACATCCATATTCCCATCATTATACATATCAGTAACTAAATTCAAACGTACATCATTTTGATCTTTATTTCCAAAAGCATTAGATAATATTTCAGCAACATCATTTGAAACCATCATAAATGCCACATCTGTCGGCATAGTTCCTAATTCAGTCACATCTACTGTTTTGAAAAATGGTATACAAGTCCCCTCGAATGAGGGGATTTTACAAGTATTACCTGAAGTTATAGCAATGATTAACCCAGCCAAACTTGAATCTCTAGCCTTGCCATAAAATAAAGTATTGTCATTAACACCAACAGATTCTAACCATAGCATACCAACTTGACCGCTCGCATTATCCCAAAGAGAATCATCAGAACCATCTGATAAATTCACAATTGTAAATTCATTTTGCCAAAATTGTATATCTCTACTACCTGAATATCCTTGTAATACAAAATCGGTCATATGATTAAATTGTGTGATTTCAGCATTAATGTCTGTAGTTCCGCAAGGTGTCGGGCTTTGAATTCCCAAAGGGTATTGCCCTGGTATACAAATAGCTAATTCTGGTTCAGAAAGAATATCAAACATTGGAACGTTGAATGTTTCATATTGTAACATAAGCCCCATTTCTGTAAAGTTTTGTTGTATTGCATCAACAGTTGCCTGCTCTTCTATAGAGCCTGAATGTCTCCCAGGATCACCTAAATCAACCAACATTTGAGTATATTCTCTTGCTCTTGAGCTATCAAATTCTACTAATTTGTATTCTGGAACTTTGGAAGAGAATTGCGAAACGGTATAAATTCCAATTCCTGCTGTTGAAAATATTACCATTACTCCAATAATAACGTGAATTAATGAAAAAGCAATTCCTCCATTTGTTTCCCATTTTTTCTCTAATATTCTTTTCCAAATCCCATTTAATTTACTAGAATCATCTGAAACTGATTCGCTTATTTTTGCTTCTAGAATAATCGGTTCAGAAGACATAGAATCCATTAAACGGTCTACTAAATCCGCCTTATTTCCAGAAATTGGCAAATTCCGTTCCTTTAGCATCTCTTTAAGTTCAGAAACTTTGAGTGACATTAAGTCCTCTGCCATAAAATGCGGTGAAAATTCATTATTAAGTAATCATCCTAAAGAATATTCAAAAAGATTAGATTTCATCCCCTGTCCATCTTTTTGAAACATTATTCTCAATTCCTAATTGATCTAAAATCCTAGACACTATGAAATCAACTAAATCATCAATTGAATTAGGATGATTGTAAAATCCAGGGCTTGCAGGTAAAATTACCGTATCCCAAGATGACAATTTCAACATATTTTCAATATGTGCTGTAGCCAAAGGAGTTTCACGAGGAACTATGATTAATTTCCTCCTTTCTTTCATTGCAACTATAGCACTTCTTGTAACAAGATTATCTCCGATTCCAGAAGCTAATTTTCCTAATGTTGTTCCGCTGCAAGGAACTATAACCATAGCATCTATTTTTGCAGAACCACTAGCAGACTTAGCAGCAATATCAGCATTATCTTCTAGTGTAACTCCTTCTATAGATTTTAACTTTTCGAAATTATAACCACACTCATGAGTTAATGTTAATTTTGCAGACTCTGTAACAATAACTCTCATCATCTTACCTAAATCAGAAAGTACGTTAATTAATTTAAGTCCATATAATGCTCCAGATGCACCTGTTATTGCAACAATGATTTCACCCATCAATCATTTGTAAGAGACTCTATATTTCAAACCTTGTTTAATAATTCCAATAATGCATCAGCTAAATATTCATATTCAGATTCATGATTATACAAATATGCGGAAATTCTCAGATACCTGCCTTCAGGATTTGGCCAATACCATACAGGCACCTGAATTTTATATTTTTCAAGAAGTGAAAGATGTAAGGGATCTGGTTCATGCAGAGGAATCCCATTCTCAGCAGCACCAGGTAATTTTATGGTTGCTATGCAAGAAATCATATCATCTGGGCAAGGTTTCTCAATGTTTAATTTATCACAGAGGATCTCTCTACCTTTCAAAACCAATTTATTATTCCTTAACATTATTTCATTTAATCCCCCATCAATTAAATTATCTAGAAAATTAATTAAAAATGGCAAAACACACCATGCAGAAATGTCTCTAGTCCCAGTCCAATCAAATTCGTGTCTAAATCTTGTTGTTTCTCCAAGAGGGAAAGTCATTCCATGACTAATAGTAAGTGGATGTATTAATCCTTGTAAGTCTCTCCTTACATGCATTATTGCTGTCCCTTTCGGTGAGCAAAGCCATTTATGGCAATTAGTGATTGTAAAGGATGCCCCTATCTCATTAATATCCATAGGAAACATCCCAATTCCGTGTGCAGCATCTAGGAGTACTTTAATTCCAAGAGACTCTAGATTCTTAACTATCTTTTCAAAAGGAAGTTTTAATCCAGTAGGGCTTGTAACAGTATCAATCATTGCAAGTTTTGTATTCTTATTCACACAAGATAAAACGTTTTCAATAATTATTTGGCTGCTTTTCACTGGAAATGGAATTTCACAAACTACAACTACAGCAGAATATTTTTTTGCAATAAAATCTAATGAATTTCTACATGCTTGATATGTATGATTCGTAACTACAATTTCATCACCAGGATTAAATTCTAAAGACCTTAATATTGTATTTACTCCTGAAGTAGCATTTTCAATTAATGCCAAATCATCATAATCACAATTTAATAATTTAGATACTGCTTTTCTAGATTCTAATAATGCTTTAGGTGCTATTTCTTCAAAAAACCTAACTGGTTCTGTTTCCATAAGATTTTGCCAGCGCCTTTGTTCTTCTAAAATTAAAGTAGGTGTTGCTCCAAATGAACCATGGTTCAAAAAAATAATGTTCTCATCTAATTGCCAATTTGCGGATAAATCTGCCTTAACAGGTATTGCCATTGATTCATCACAGTAAATAAGGTCCTTCAAGATGTGCATAATTTAAGCGCTAGTTACTTTTCGAAGGATTGATGCTGGAATCAGAAACACTACCAAAAAAATTTGTAATACCAATTATTTTTTTGATTATTATTGCATTATTAATCCCTATTGGAAATGTAGTCAATAATTCAGAAGATAATGTTACAGAAGAAGAAAAATGGAACCAAACGGTAGTAATTGCCGTATTTACATTATCTTTTGCATTAGCTGGCATCATAATTTTCGTAATCATAAGCAATCCATCAATTCTTTCTGAGGAAGATAAAAATGAAGATACCATAAGTTTTGTAGAAAGGGAACAAAATAATCAACACAAAAAATAGTTATTTTGGCTCTTAAAGATGGGCCCGCCCAGATTCGAACTGGGGTCTGTGCGTCCCAAACGCACGAGCATAACCAAGCTAACCCACGGGCCCTTATTCTAGCCGAACATACTAGTAGTCATAAGCATTCAGCCTAACAGTAACCATTTTTCTTTAGAGATCCTAAGAATTAATCCTTCAGATTCTGAAACTTCAATTACTTTTTCAAAATCGATTTCAAATTTATTTTTAACTAAAAATTTTTTTAAATCTTTTAAATAAATCTCTCCCTGTTCATTTGAAGAATTTTTTAAGATATAAGGTATAGATTTTTTTTCTTCAAATGCAGTTTTTTTAATCTCAGGCTTAATGTTAATTTTAGAAAAATCATCTCTTAATTCTTGAGGTATATTATTCAATGAAACTAGTCTATGTAATTCCTCAGTATCATTTGTCCTTCCAATAATTTGTGGATTTATTTGAACTTCTCCACATCTAGTACATGAAAAATTAGATTTTTTATGCTTACCAAAAAAAAAGTCACAATCATTACATTTTATGATTAAATACAATGATGATTTAGACATATAAGACAACTCATATGTTGAAATCTATATCTCCGTCTCTTTTAGGACCTCTTGGCATAGGAGATTTTGATTCTCTTTTATTTGGATTAATATCTAATGCTGAACGTGTAAGTCCCTTCCTAACTCTTCCCAATTGCTCTGAATGCTGAAAAGACATTGTTTCTGGCAGAATAAGAGCCGCTAATGCTACTCCATAATGGCCTTGTCCTGCCGTAACTTCATCTACAGCTATGTCAAATTCAATTACTTCTAAATCTCTACTAGCTAATTTATTTCGGAAATTTTTTCTTAGCAACTCATCCGTAGCTATTGAATCTGTTTTGGTTGAGATTGATGCTGTTATTGAACATTCATCACCTTCTGGAGTTTTACAATGAGCCCATGCAACTCCTGCAGATGCAATACCTCCATTGAAAGCATGCCCAATTGCCAGATGGCATTCAACTAAACTTCCCATAGGCAATAATTCTGGGGCTATTGGTTCAAAACCCATAGGCAACATTGCTCCTTCAACTCTAATTAACCTAGCATCTCCAAGTCCTAACTCAACTAATCCTTGATCATATGCGTCTTCTTCGTTTTCACCCCATGGTGCTACAGCAGTCATTAACCATCCAGGACAAGCACTTGAATGAGGACCCCTCATGAGTGACGGGTAATGTTAGGGGTTCATGAATGCACCCACTATCACGTCATTCATGGAGTTTGAGAAATCCCAGGTAAAATATTTTATTTTTGTAACTCAAATTCTAATTATGGTAGTATCATTATACAAGGTAATTAATGAACCAAGTGAAAAATACTGGATTTTAGTTATTGTACTCTCATTATTAATATTCATATTCATTATTTCTATGTTTACCAATAAAACAAAAAATAAAAATAATTTTTCCCCACAACTTAATTCGGATATGGCAAACGTTCAAAAACCAAATAATATTAATTCTAAAAATGAAGTAAATGGAAATAAAAACGATGAATCGATAAATGAAAATATCCCTGATGTGTTAGATGAAGGTTGGGATTTACCACTCTAATCAAAACAACCTTATTGTTTCAAGATTTTGAGGAGAATAAGTCCTTGCTTTGAATTTTTCACGTAATGTTCTCCCTAATTCGCTACATTTTCTGTAGTCTCCATGATGACAAACAATAGAATATGGTCTTGGATTTAATTGATCTACGAAATCTAATAACTGTTTTCTATCAGAATGCCCGCTAAATCCATCAATTGTTACAAATTCACAATTTACTTCGATTGTTATAGTTTCTCCTTCGAAAAACATTTGAACTTCTCCAAACCCTTTTTGTAATCTTCTACCAATTGTTCCTTCTGCTTGATAGCCAACAAAACATAATGCATTCCTTTCATTTGCAGCCCAATGCCTAAAATAAGACATTACAGGCCCTCCATTTAACATTCCACTTGTTGCTAATACAATACAAGGAGATGGATCACTCAAGATTGATTCTCTCATTTCTCTTCCTTGTACTTTACGGAACCATGATGCACTAAATGGATTATCTTCAGAATTAGTTTGTATTGAATTTCTTAAATCTCTTGTTAAATAATCTGGGTGTGATGCATGTATTGCTGTCGCCTCTTGTATCATCCCATCTAAATAAACCGAACATGGTTCAATATCACCACTTCTAAATAACTCATCAATTGCAATCATAACTTCTTGACTTCTTCCAACTGCGAAAACGGGTAAAATAATTTTACCATTACGATTAATTGTTCTTTTAATAATCTCTTGTAATTCAGAAGTTGCTTCTATTCTAGATGGCTGGAAATCTCCTTGTGCGCCATAAGTTGATTCTATTACTAAAGTTTCACAACGGGGGAATTTTACATTTGCTGCATCAAAAAGCCAACTTTTCTCAAATTTTGTATCTCCCGTGAAAACAATATTATGTTTTCCTTCTCCAATATGGAAATGACATGCAGAAGAACCTAATATATGTCCTGCATTTGTCATTGTAAGTTTGATATCAGGCGTGATATCTGTAGTTTCTTTCCAATTAACATCAATTACATGCTTCATTGCTTGCCTAACATGTTCCATTTCATAAGGAGGTGATTTACCCTCCATACCTGCAACTTTCAAATAATCAGATTGTAACATCAACATCAAATCTCTTGTTGGCGGAGTACAATAAACAGGCCCTTTATATCCAAATTTGAATAAAATTGGCAACATACCTGCATGATCTAAATGAGCGTGCGTTAATACAACTGCATCTAATTTCTCTAGAGGCAATGCTTCAGGAGCATTGAAAAAAGGAAGAGGATCTGTAGATGAGGCAATATTTACACCTACATCTATCATAACCCTAGATTCATTAGTTGTTATCAAATGACATGCCCTACCTACTTCTCTATAGGAGCCAAGTGCTGTTAATCTAGCCCATGAATTACCTGCTAATTTAGGCCTGTAAATATTTCTTCCAAAGTCACGTAATAATTTTCTTCTTTCATCAGCTGTTGATTTTCTAAAACCACGAATGTCATAAACAGTTTTACTTTGAAGTGCAGGAGTTCTTTCTACTTTAACCAACCAACCAATTTTATCTCTTAATTTATTGATATTTTCTCCTCTCCTTCCAACTGCAGTACCTGGATCCTCGCAAGTAAGTATTAATTCACATAAACAAGGGTCAAAGTGCATACTTGTTATTCCTGCTTCTTCTGGAATTATTGATCTAATGTACTCAAGCGAATCTTCTTCAGAGCATAATATACTTTCATCTGGCCTAATTACAACTCTTCTTTTTATTGATTTTGCAATTTCTCCTGTTAAACCACTACCTGAACCGAATCGATCTGGATTCTTAGTAATTATAGAAACTGTTGCTGCCTCTAAATCTATTTTATAATCGATATCTTTTGGTATCATTTTTGCAATTTTAGTTTTTACCTCTTGGAAACTAAGTCTCATTTTATCACCTTCCCCTATTGAAACCCTACTCTATAGAGTAAGCCCTAAAGGCGGGCCAGCCGGGAAAATTATTTTAATGAAGCAATTATTTTGTCTACTTCATCATCGGATAGTTGAACGAAACCTTCTGATTCAGTAATATATGCTAAATCCATTCCGTTCCCTGATGCTGCATCTCTTTGACCTGAAGCTAGTAATGCCCTAGCTGCTAATTTAATAGCATCATTCTTTTGCATTCCATCTCTGAAACCATCTTCTAAAACACCGTACATATATGGAGAACCTGAACCTGTTGCACAATAAACATCAGGGATTGAGCCTCCTGCACCATCAATGCTGTATACACTAGGCCCTGAATCATCAACACCAACAATTAGTAATTGTACCCAATAAGGTCTTCCTAACAATATATTTGCAGTTAATGTTGCTGCACCTTTTACTGTCATAGTATGACCTCTTTTTAATTGAAATAGTGTTGTTTCTGCATTCAAAGTTCGCGATAAACTTTGTGCATGTCCAACTAATCCTGCAGTAGTTAATGCAAGATTAGGGCCTATTTTGAATAATTTTTGTACACTTTTATTTGCAATGAAATGACCCATTGTTGCTCTATGATCTGCACCAACAACAACTCCGCCATCATAACAAATACCCAAAGTGCTAGTTCCAGTCTTCAGTTTGTCCATACTTGATTCCATTATATTCACCAGAACGAGTCCATAATACTAGGATGCTCTAATACACCCCTGTACAGAGGTGGTTTATCAACCCGACGAATAAAGTTATATTAAAAACACAAATTTTAGACTTAATTTTACAAAAGAATTGAAGACCACCAACAAAGCAGGATGGTTGTGGATGAAGGTAAACAAGCAAAACTTCCATTTGACGAAGATGACATAAATGCATTATTTGATGCAGATGAGAAAATAGAAACTTCAAAAATAAAACCATTTTCGCAAGCACCCCTAAAAGGAGTGGTTATGCCTAGCCTTAACAAAACAAATCAGCCAGTTAAAAAAACTAACATCATTTACCATAATTTAGAAGAATTATATCCAGATGCAAATGTTTCCAACAATGAAGGATTTATTATCCATAGAGCAAATCTTTTAGGAGTAAATGGAATTTTTCAATTATTTGATTGGGCATCTGATGGAGATATCAGCGTAGTTGATTTAAAAGACATATTATCTGAAGATGAAGTTCTTTCTCAAATTGTAAATAGATTAAATGAATTCATCATTCATGATCTCGGAGGGGAAATCCTTCAACTCTCTGAAACAAGATTACTAGTTTTACCACCTTCATGTAAAGGAATGAAAGGCCTTGAAGATGAAGCATTTGTGAAATGAGGACTAAACATGGAATCACCAATGGAAATGTCTTGCCCTGTTTGCGGCGATGAAAAAAGTTTGAAGATGATAGCACATTCAACTGAAATTGCGTATTTCGGAGAACACACACAAATCACACTAACTTGTAGCAGTTGCGGACTTAGGCAAACAGATTTTATTCCTGCTGAAGGGAAAATACCAGGTGTTTGGACATTAAAACTTGATTCTTTAGAAAGCCTAAATGCCAGAGTAGTAAGAGGTTCAAAATGCACTATAGAAATTCCTGAATTAGAATTAGGAGTATATCCAGGAGTTCATTCATCAGGGTATGTTTCAAATGTAGAAGGAGTACTTAATAGGTTCAAAGATGCAATAAATATAACAAAAAATCAACTTATGAGCGATGAGTTAAGTGAATTAAACAAATGTAATTTTCTTATAGAATCTTTAAACAATACAATAAATGGCTCAAATAAAGAGGTTCTGACACTTATTTTTTCAGATCCAATGGGTCATTCTAAAATTTTACATGATAAAGCAACATTTAGAGAATTAACTCCTGATGAAATTGAAAATCTATCCTAGAAATTGTTTCAAATCTGGAGGTGTCCAATCATCTGGTTTGGCAACTTTTCCATCTGCTCTCTTCAAAACTTTTCCATCTACTAATTTAGCCATATTTGATCTGTGAATTTCCTTAAATGCATCATCAATTACATGCTGCAATCCATGATTTAGTACACTACCTGCTAAAATATACGCAATATCTCCCAATGCATCTAAGATTTCTAATAAGTCACCAGCCCTTACTGCTTCAGCATACTCTTGTACTTCTTCCTCAAGTAACCTAATTCTTAATTCTCCTAAATCCTCATCACCTACTGTGGGTGATTCAGAATGAGGGATTTCAAATGCCTCATTAAATTCTTCCAGCATATCACATTCAAAGCGCATATAGGTCGCTAATGAAGAAAGGCCTTAGAATTAGCGCTTGTCTTATTCTAAATCCAATCTTCTTTTATTCATTGTATATGATGCAGCACCAATTAATGCAATTAATGAAAACAAACCAGTAAATCCTGGAACTCCTTGACCTGTTGTTTCATCAACCACACTAGGAATTCCTGGAGATGCATCGAGATTAACTGTAATAAATGCAGCCAAGAAATGTACTCCATCGTCATATCCAACGAATAACTCTACAGTTTCTGATGTATCTGGAGCCATTACAACCAAAGCACCAGTAATTACCTCTGACATTGGTCCTACTGCATTTGGATTTAGACCTTCTGAAAGGATATAAGCAGTTACTAAATCTCCATCAGGATCTGCGCACATAGCAATCAGGTAATAATTACCAGCAGGTAATGTAACTGTAATGTTCATTGGTACTGTAGGAGTTCCAGAAGGTATTCCTGAAACTAATTTATTATCATTTACAACTACCATTCCTGCTGACTCGAATGCATAATATAAATCACATACGGGAGGAGCATTAGGTTTACTTTGCGAATTAAATGGATCTGTTCCCTCTGCAAGTTCTACAAGATCTGGTACGCCATCATTGTCACTATCTTCATCAAGACCATCACAAATCCCATCTCCATCTGTATCCATTGGCATATCTTCACTCCAATTAGGATCTGTTCCGCATGCTATTTCATCAACATCATCCCAACCGTCACCATCAGAATCAGGGTATTCAATACATCCATCACCATCTACATCTGGACCTGCACTTGCATCTTCATCTGGACATTGATCATCAATATCTCTAATCAAATCACCATCTGAATCAACAGTTGATGCTTGAGAGAAACAAGCTGAACTTTCAGTCAATTCCCAATTATTAATCATTAATTTAGCATTAACACAATAAAAACCATCATGGAGATGATCGAATCGAATAGTTTCAACATCATCAAGAGGAGGTGCAATAAGGATGTATGTCCCTACTTCTTGCTGTCCACCTGCTATTCCAACTGTGTAAACAATCTCATAATATTGACCTGCAGTCATATCATGGACATGGAACTCAACAGTACCTACGCCATCTAATCCTGTGTTTGCATTAACTACTATTTCTGCATCATCATTAGGTGCTAATGGATCTGTTACTGTGAAATCTAATTCTAATACATCAACAAGAGTTGTACTAGAAGTCAACATTATTTTCAAACGATATTCTTTATTTCTTTTACCTTGATCTACGGTCAAACCTGAGACTGATACTAATTCAGTTGTTGAACAGTAATCATCTATAGACCTAGAATCTATTAATTGATTTGTACCTGAGTCGACAATATCATCATTTTCATCAAATACCCAATACAATAACTCATAATCTATTGGCGTGTTAATATAACGGAATAATTCACATCCTCCATAATTAAATTTATAATCCATTCCTGCTAAAACTCCTCCTGCATGGGAAGAATCAAAATTAATGTATCCTATATCTCCAACTGCGAAAGAATCTGAATAAGCATCTACAACTTCAAAACCTGCAACAGTAATTTGTGCAATAATGTAAAATCCTTCTTGCTCAACATAAGAAGATAGAGGGTTAGAAATTATTTGAGTAGGCCAATTAGCATAATCAAAACTTTCATCTGAACCGTCTGCACAATCAGCATTCCCATCATTAATGAAGTACCAGCCCATTGGAATTGAGCTCCCATCATCACAAATAAAATCACCTAAATCCCAAGGATCAATGTCTGATTCATATTCTGAAGCAATAATTAATGTTTCAGAATATGAAGTTGAACCAGAAGGTATTGCAAATGACATGTCCCACGCATTAGTGTAAGAATCAGTACTTGCATCATAAACTTGAGGGCCACTTCCTACAGTATTTGGACAATCATATTTATTGAAAATTGTACCATCTGCTGCGTTAGGGAATTCATCTAATTCAAAAGTATCTCTACACATTCTCCATTCTAAATCATAATTGGTACCTTGAAACAAATTATCCATTGTAAAAGATAATTCAATATCTTCATCTAAATCATAATGATTTGAATTTACAGAAACAGTAAGACTTTCTAAGTTTGAAAGTGTCTCATCAATTATACTAAAATCATTTGTGAAATGGTATATTTCTAAACCCTCTAAATATAATTTCATATCAAGATTATAATCTCCAGGCGTTAAACCCGATACAGTATAATAATGCCATGGAATCCACCAAGATGTTGAGGACCTGAAATTATCATCTAAAACAAGCAACTCAGATGTTTCAATGTTACCTGAATCATCTGCAATTTGAATCTCCATTTGGTAATCTACAGGATCATTAATGAATCTAAATAAACTTTTAACAGACCATTCAAATTCATAATCCATTCCATTTAAAACACCATTTGGATGTAATGCTTTAAAATAAATCTGGCCACTTGTTCCAGCTGCAAATGAATTTGATAAATTATCTGAAACAATATAATTACTAGCAATTAATTCGCCAACAAAGAAAAATCCCTTTTGTTCGTTATATAGTGAAGCAGAAATTGTTTCAGTAGGCCAATTAGCATAATCAAAACCTTCATCTGAACCATCTACACAATCAGCATTCCCATTATTTACCATATTCCAAGTTGAAATCGTTGAGCCATCGTCGCAAGTAAAATCAATATTGTTTTGATCTAATTTCCAAACCTCCATATCAGACACATATTCTTGACTTATCGCAGCATTCAGAACTTGAGTATTACTTCCAGTAGGGACTTCTATAGTACCTAATTCTTCAAGATAAACATCATTTTCTGCATCATAAATTGTAGGCCTCCATGCATTAAGGCAATAGATATCTTGATAACTAGTCCCATCTTTGTAACTAGGGAAACTATGATATTGGCGATCTCGACAAAGATGTAAATCAACACTGTAACTCGAGATTGGTTCTAAATTATCTAACTCAATAACAATATTAACATCTTGATTATCTTCATAATAATTATCATCCACTGTTATCGATATATCTTCTAATCCAGTCAAATCTAAATCAATAACTTCAAATTCTTGTGTGTATGTAATTAGTTCAACTCCTTCTTGGGTCAGAGTTATTTCTAAAGAATAATTTCCAATACCTAAACCAGTAACTGAAACATGACTTGTTCCAGAATGAGAACTTGTTTTACTTCTAGAATCAATACTTGAATGTGAACCTGTAGTAAATACACTTGAATCACTTAAATCAATCACAGAATAGTCTAAATCATATTCTACTTTCTCTGTAATATAACTAAATAATTGTTTAGCAGAATAAGAAAATTCATAATCATCGCCAAGCAAAATTGTTTCATCCCTTAATGAATTAAATTCCACAATCCCTCTATAACCTACAGCAAAAGTATTGGAAAATGTATCTACTAATTCATAATCTCCAACCATTAATTCAGCAATTACATAATATCCTCTTCCACAACCATCATAATTAAACCAAGTCCATTCAAGAGATGGTTGGTCCCAGCCATAATGAGACCAATCTGTACAGTTATAGTAATAAGAAGCATCAATAACCTCAGTTGGCCAATTAGCATAATCAAAACCTTCATCTGAAGCATCAAGACAATCATTATTTCCATCATTAACCATCCACCAATCATCAACTGTGCTTCCATCATTACAAGAAAATGTGCCTAATTCCTCTGGATGAACATCCGAAATTTTACTAAATTCAATTGCTTTAGCAATATTGTAATTATTTACTCCTGCTGGAATATTAATAACTTCGTCCCATAAATAAGTCTCATATTCATCTGTTGCAGCATCATAGATATATGCATCTAACATCCTCTCACTGCAATCATAATTGTTGTAAATCATACCTTCAGTAAAGTGGATGTTAGCATCATCAATATTCGTAATATCATAGCAAATTGTCAATTTCATATCATAATCAATACCTGGATTTAATCCATTTACTGTTGCACCAACCATAATTGATGATTGTTCATCATAATGATCACTGAGTACTGTAACTAATATTTGTTCAGCACCAGTAGTACTTCTTGCATCTTCAGCGTTTATTGTATTAGTAAAAACTGAGGATAAACTCATCAATAATAATGTTAATACTAACATCGATGCTTTTGTTTTATAGCGTAATTTATTCTCTTGCATGCTTATATGATGTTGCGTCAATGACTTAATCATATCTATTTTAAGATAAAAAATCGTTTACAAGGTGAGAATTTTGATCTTTTAATTCCTGATGATTTTTCATCCATTCTGATGCTTTTTCAATGCAAATTTGTTTCATTTCACCTGCTAAAATTTTCCCAGAACGATAACCTTCGTTTAATTCTCTTAATCTTGTATCATCTTCTTCAAAGAAATACATCATATACTGATAAGCAACATCAATCTCAGGGTTCCCTCCATATTGACGATGCTCCTCGATTGTTGATTTTCCTCCTGAAAATGCAGACTTTATTTTCTTTTCAATTGTTTTCAAATCATCTGTAAGGAATATTGTTGTATTTGGTTTACTAGAACTCATCTTATCACCAGTCATACCTACCGCAAATTTGTGATAAGTGCTTGCAGGTTGTAATAATCCCAAACCACCCATCTTACGTTCTAAGTTTAATAAAATAAATTTGACTTCATCATAATCAGATATTGTAGCACCAGGAATTCCGAAAGTCCCATGTTTTGGATTTTTAATAAAATCTGCGTAACCTACCTCGGTCAAATTATTACTAATTTCTGAAAATAATTGATCCCTTACTTCTCGATTTAATCTACCATTCTCAGAAACACCCATTGCTAAGGAATTTTCATCTTGGACAGATAAAGAGATATTTAATCCTCCATTTTTCCCTTCTTTTAAATTAAACCAATTTGATTTTGACGTTAAACCTCTTGTCAATCTAATGTGTGGGTCTTGATCAACCCCCACTGGCACAACTATAGGTCTTAAACCACCATATTCATCTAACATTGGATGGACTATATCTCCAACTTGAACGAGTGGTGCTTGAACATGAGCTAAGTTTGTTTCTCCGTTGAATCCGTAAATTGCCTCCATCTCAGATAAATTTGTTTTTTTACCAAGAGTGAAACCAATTCTTTGTACGATTGGCCTCTTTGATTGAAAATAAACATTTGTTTTATCTGGATCAAGTCCCATTGCAACGTAATTAGAAACATATTCCTCTAATGCATTTTCTCTACATGAATCTAAAGACAAACCTCTAGTTGCATGTGCTTCTAAATCAGCAACAGCAATAGTAACGTCAGCCCCAAGGTCTTGGAACCATTTGACCTGATCTATTACCATTTTATGGCCTAAATGCATCCTACCAGAAGGCATTAATCCTGTCAATACACCAAATGAATTTCCCTTACTTTGTGCCCTTAGAATCATATCTAAATCTCTATGAGCAAATACAATATTTCTACGATGTAACATCGAAGGAGAAGGCAAATTATTAGAATCAAGATTTGTTAATCCAAATTGATCAATTATCCTTTGATAATCTGTTGACTGTGAAGATGACCAAGGGTCAATTCTGATACCATCTACCATATTCTCATTACCCCCGCCGAGGTAATAGGAAATCAAGACTTCTACGCGAAAAATAAGAAAATGCAGAATTAACAAGCAATTGATAAAATCTGAAAAATTAATTATTTAATAAAATTGAATACATAAATCAATAAAGAAGTGTTTGATAATATGTCTACTATGGCTGAGATAGTTGCACTCGGATGTGGCTTAGTTGGAGAATATGTCATTTCTAAATTAATTAAAAAAGGGCATAAATTGACAATTGTAGGATTAGAAATTCCTGAAAAATTCAATAATAAATGTTCAACAATTATTGGAGATGCTGTAGATTTTGTCAAACAGATAAATGGGAAACCACTAGTAATAAATATGCTACCAGGATTAATTGGAAATTCGGTAAGAAAAATTCTTTTAGAGAAGAAAATCGATGTCGTTGATTTAGCATTTACTATTGAGGACCCTAGAGAATATAAAGAATTAGCAATAAAAAATAATTGTAAATTAGTATACGATGTAGGAATTGCTCCAGGCTATTCAAACTTACTAGTTGCAAAAGCAATTAATCATCTTGGAGAAATTGAAGATTGTAAAATAAGGGTGGGTGGAAATCCTATTCTTAGTGATGATGATTGGTCATATATGGCCCCATTTAGTCCCACAGATGTTGTAGAGGAATACGAGAGGCCTGCAAGAATCATTAAAAATTATGAAACTGTTGAAGTTCAGGCGATTTCAGACTTACATTTTATCAATTACAATGAAATTACCAATAATAAAATTGGAGATTTACAGGCATTTATGACTGATGGCTTGAGAAGTTTATTAGATTTCAACACATGTAAAAATATGTCTGAATATACCCTTAGATGGCCAGGACATATTGAAAAATTTCTTGAAATTCAAAAACAAGGATTACTTTCTGGAGAAAAAAGAAACAATACAATCTCAAACCTTGTAGATTCATGGAAGTTCTCGAATGAAAGAGATGAATTTACTTTACTAGATGTTTCTATAGAGTCTAGGAATGGAAACAAAAGATGGATTGTATATGATGAAGGTAAACAAAATGCTTCTTCAATGGCAAGAACTACTGGTCTAGTTATGCTTGGATTTATAGATGAAATGTTAGATGGAAATATCCCAAGTGGTATTTTTGCTCCTGAAGAATTACACTACATTAATGGATTAACAGAAAGAATTACAAAAAAACTTACAGATGAAGGTGTTCTTATCACAGAACTATTCTGACTCATACAAGCTTTGTTCTTCTCTATCTTTTCTAATTAAATGTCGTGTATAAGTAACAGCACCTATACCTGCAGTTGCCGCAATCACAATAAGTGCCCAATTAAAATCTTTAACTTCTTGAGGTTCTACTAACCAAGTGAAAACTAATGGAGATTCATCAAACTTCATTGACCATTTGAATAAATCAATTGTATGATGCCCTGAAATTGTTAAAGCCCATGAATGATTATTGAAATATCGTGGCATCACCTGCATAGCACAAGCCTCTGAGTCAATTATTCCAATCGTATCACATGCTTCTGGAGCCAAATCTATTTCAGATTCATTTTCCATTAATATTGTAGCATTTTGACCACTTTGTAAAGTAATCCATAAAATTCCTTCTTCTTGTCTCCAACCTTGTTCAAGTGTCTTGTTAATAATGCTTAACTCTTTCAAATCATAACCATCAACTGTTATACTCTTTACTGAATTATTCCTAATATCTACTCCTCTAGTAATAGGAACATCCCAAGCGACTGTTTCAATTAAACTACCCTCATTAACGACATTCCATTCTTTATCTGTGCTATTAAATAATTTAAAATCATCATTCATTCTATGAAATTCATAGGAATATGCTTCTCCCCAAGCAGTATACCAGGCACTTTGTGATTCTAGCCAAGATACAAGTTCTCCATTTGTACGTACTTTCAAATCAGCAATTTGTGCCTGCCATTGTAAATTTACCATAGCCCCCTGATCTGCTAATTCAATTATCTCATCTAATGGAGTGATTTTTTGTTCTAAACTACCACTTGATCCTAAATTCCACCAGTCTGAATTGTTCTTAGGGAAATCTGTTGCATTATGCCAAACTGTATTTTCAAAATTAGTATCTAAACCATGTACTACAAAACCTTCTAAATGTAATGCTTGATGATCTTCAGAATTAAAATTAGGATTTTCATTTAAATCAATACCAAATGATAGTGGATTGCTTCCCCAACGTGATGCATTTGTTCTTTCTGAAATATATTTTTTACACTCTAATGCTGTTGTTCTAGGCATCAACTCAAGGTTTAATGTAGGCATTCCTTGACAACCTAATTCATCTCCTGCAGCAATCCTACCATCTTTTGTAAACCAATCTGCATCTAACCAGCCATCCTCTTTCCATTCAGAAGATGCACCTACAAAAGGTAAGAATAAAGGCGCAAATAATACACAAAAAAGCACTATAGGAATAGTACGAGGAGAGATTTGTGATTCAGGCACATCTCGCCCACTAAAAATAGTATGAAAATTGTATCTATTGGGTGCTGCCAAGAAAAAAAGTAAAAACCAATAATTGTAAAGGAGGGGCATGGATTCTGAGAATGCCCGGGAAATAGCATTAGAGAATCTTACAAATCAAATTAAAATAAAACCTTATATTTTCAGGCATTTAAGAACTCCAGTATATTCATTTTTAAGATTAATACTAGGTCAATTATTACGCTCAGTAACTAATACTAATTTTAGAGGAATTGAAAACATACCCAAAAAGGGACCTGTCATTTTTGCTTCAAATCACCTTTCTCATGTAGACCCTCTATTCATGATTGGAGGTTCAAGAAGAAAACTTCATTTCCTAGCCAAGGATGAACATTTTGAAAGATTAATCACCAAATTTGTTGTTTCTTCAACAGGCCAAATTAAAACAGTTAGAGAAAAAGGAGGAGGTGAAGCATTATCTACTGCAAGTGGGGTACTAAATTTAGGAAAATGCATGGGTATTTTTCCAGAAGGTACACGTTCAAGAAAGTCGGAAGCACCATTTCTTGGTAAAGGAAAAACAGGTATTGCAAGATTAGCTGCATCACATCCAAATGTGCTAATTGTTCCTGTAGTGTGTGAAGGAACTAGAGAATTCATGAAACCTAAAAAGCACAAATTCCCTAGATTATGGAAACCTATCACAATCCATTTTGGTAAACCATTTACTTGGAATGAATGGATATATCATGAAAAAGGAGGAAATTTAAATGAGGAGGAGGTTAAATTACTCTCTAATGAAGAAATACATATACAAAAACAAAAACTAAGTATTTTGTATAGAAGATTTACTGATCAATTTATGATGACTTTGCAAAGAATGGGTGCAATATAATTCAAATCAAAGGAATACTTAATTGACCTTGAAGGTTTAACACATTTAGAATGGAGCAATATCTCGAACTAATGCAGCGTATTCTTGATGAGGGAGTTACTAAAGAAGACCGTACAGGAACTGGTACAATCTCTATTTTTGGACATCAAATGCGCTTTGATTTATCAAAGGGTTTTCCAATGGTCACTACAAAAAAACTTCATTTAAAATCAATCATCCATGAATTATTATGGTTTCTTAAAGGAGACACAAATGTAGATTATCTTCAGAAAAATGGAGTACGGATTTGGAATGAATGGGCAGATGATGAGGGAGATTTAGGCCCAGTATATGGACAACAATGGCGAAAATGGGAATCTAAAGAAGGTGAAATAATTGATCAAGTTGAAAACGCAATTAATGCCATTAAAAATAATCCAAACTCAAGAAGAATAATTGTTAGTGCATGGAATGTCGGAGAACTAGATGAAATGGCATTAATGCCTTGTCATGCATTTTTCCAATTTTATGTTGCAGATGGGAAATTATCATGTCAGTTATATCAAAGAAGTGCTGATGTATTTCTTGGAGTTCCATTTAATATTGCATCATATAGCCTCTTAACACTAATGATGGCCCAAATTACTAACCTAGAACCTGGTGAATTTGTACATACTTTAGGTGATGCACACCTATACAAAAATCATATTGAACAAACCAAAACTCAGTTAAGCAGAACTCCTTTGAAATTACCTACAATAGAAATCAATAAAGATGTTGAAAATATTGATGAGTTTACATTTGAAGACTTCAAAGTATTAGATTATGAACATCATCCACATATTAAAGCCCCAATATCTGTTTAAGTGATATTATGGAAATTTCTTTAATTGCAGCATTTGATAAAAACCAAGCAATTGGGAAAAATGGTGATTTACCATGGCACCTTAGTTCTGATTTAAAGCACTTCAAAAATATAACAACAGGCAATACAATTGTAATGGGCAGGAAAACTTTTGATTCAATAGGTAGAGCATTACCAAATAGAAAAAATATAGTCTTAACGAGAAATTTAAAATGGCAATGTGAGGGAGTAGTAACAATAAATGATGTGAATGACATATTCGAGATTTGTAAAAATGATTCTGAAATATTTGTAATAGGTGGTGCAGAAATATACAATGCATTCCTTGAAATTGCAACAAAAATGATTCTTAGTTATGTTGAAACAGAAGTTAAAGATGCAGATGCATTTTTCCCGAAATTTAAATCTGAAAATTGGAAGATAATGGATGAATCAGAAATAATTAAAGAAGAAAATGATGACTTTTCTTATAAAATTATAACACTTGAAAAATCAACCAAATAATTTACTTAAAGAATACCATACGGGATTAGATTTAGAAGTTGCCTTTGAGGAAATCTTTTCATGATCTAATTCTGCATTTGGATCTGAAGGATCTAAACCTGCTGCATGATTGCCTGCTATCAAAATTGCAGAAAAGGGATGTTCTTTCTCTGCCATTAATTTAGCTTCAGGAGCCAATGTCATTCCAACACAATCACCACCTAATTTTGAAATTGCATTAATTTCTGCAGGTGTTTCAAATTGGGGACCAGGACTAAACCAATATGTAAGCATAAAATCATCATCTTCTAAATGAGATAAATTTGGTTGAGATTCTCTAAGCGACTTAAGCAATTCAAAATTTAATGATTCATCAAAAGGATTTGTCATAGATGTAAATTTAGCATCATCCTTGCAAAAACTTACAGAATTACCACTAAAATCAATATATTGATCAGCCAAACCTACCATCCCAGGAAGGAAGTTTTTTCCAATTGCACCTACTGAACAAACTGCAATAGTAAATTCAACATTACAAGAAATCATTGCTGAAACATTTGCAAGATGATTTATCTTATGAGGGGTTTTTGTTCCTCCATCAATATCATGATGTCTCTGTAGAAAAAATATTTTACAATCCCCATCATCTTTTTTAATATCAAAAACTGTAATTGGAACATCTCCAAAGGCTGTTTCAACAATTATTTTTGTAGATTTTTCTAAATTCCAAGGAGAAATTAACTCAGGATTATCTGTAGTAAAACCAAAAAGGCCTGTTCCGCCAATTAAACCTATTCTCTTCATGAGGATCCACCCCACAAAATTACTCACTCACCGTTAAGCCTGTCAATTAATTCTGATTTTTTACCTGAAACTGGCTTTCCTGCTTCTTTAAGTAATTCTTTTAATTGTGGTACGGTCATAGATGAATAATCTACTTCTTCAGATGCAGATTCACTAACAATTCCTTCCTTCTCGTCAGTACTTTCTTCTACAACTTCATCAGATGCTTTTTCACTAATTGATTCCATTGCCTCTGCTGCTTCAAGAATAGTAGGTGCATCTTCAGTGATTGCTGCTTCCTTTCTTGCTTTCAAATCAGCTTCTGCTTTTACTTCCGCTGCATGAATCTCATCAAGTGTAGGTCCTTCAGAACTTACAACTCCAGATTTCAATAATTGACTTTTTGCAATTACTGCTGAACGTATTTTTGCAATTGGATTTAGTGCATTATTCATACTTGTTTCTATTTCTGAACCAAGTATTGCTTTTTGAAGTGCTGGATAGGTACATGATGAACCAAAAGTGGTAATAATTTCTGTAACTTTTCTCCTCATCACCTTTTTCATACTAGAAGTTACTCTTCCTTCAGTAACTACAAGTGGTTTTAATCTAACTAAATATCCATCATTAGTAACTACATCTACAACTGCATCTACTTTTCCTCTGTAACGTCTAATTTGTCTCCTAATGTGATCATTTTGGTGCTCATGGCCTACAAATTCTGTAATTGCATCCTGATTTATAATTTCAACTATCCTGAAATTTAATTTGACATGCATTTTTGTAAAATCACCATCAAACTCTTGTTGGGTTGTTTGGAAAATTCTTCCAGCAACAAACTCATCATTTTCTCCTATCGTCTCTCCAATTTTCTTATATTGCCAAGGGTTTCTTGGTGCTCTAATTGAATAAAATCTCTTTGCTTTCCATTTGTCTCTTTGCTTTCTTGCAAGATTACGAGATTGTGCACTAGATCTTACAGCCATAGGTATTCCACTCAGTGTAGCGACTCTGCGAACTTAGACCCATATATGAATTGCATGGTAAGAATAAAAATATTTATTTTAAATTTAAATCAAATATTTTTTAATTATTTATAACATAAATAGTCTCATATAATCCCTCCATTCCATAGAAGAAAACATGCCAATACATGCCTTGATGCTCTCAACTACTGCATCAGGATTACATGACATAGAATTATTGGAAAAAAGTTTGGAATGGCTATGTTGTAAAGAAAAAATAGTAAACTTTGAAAAAACAACTTCATATCATGGTTCTCCTATTACAATAATGAGAATTAAACTATCTAGAAGTCAATCGAGGATGGCACTATCGAGATTGGGTGGAACTTTATTGAAAACCTTAGTTAGTGAAATACAATCCAGATTAGATGATGAAAATAGATTACATTTCAGAATTAGCCAAAATGATTTAGTTGAAGGAAAAATCACTCTAGCAAATAATAATGAAGACATTATCAAATTGGTTGCGAAAATTGAAGTCTATCCTGGAGAGGAAGCAACTGATGTTGCATTGAAACTACTAAATGAATCATTAGAAAGATGTGAAAGGAGAGGTTGGTTAAATTCTCATCCCGAATATCTGATTGATAATTAAGAAAATCAGAATTATCGAATACAATTCTTTATATTAAACATAACCTTCGGAACAACTGATAATATGACCCATGTTGTAGTTAGTGGATGTGTTAGCTGTAAATATCAAGAGTGCGTAGCAGTATGTCCTGTTGATGCATTTAGAGAAGCTGAAACTTATCTTGTAATTGACCCTGACGAATGTATTGATTGTGGTGCATGTATTCCTGAATGCCCTGTTGAAGCCATATTTGCAGATATGGACGTCCCTGATGAAGAAGAAGAATGGATAGAAAGGAATGAAAACGAAGCACCAAATTTAGAAGTTGCCACTGGAGATTCACCTGTACTTGCAGATGATTAATTAAAAGACGGTGGGAATATGGAAAATAAATTTGATTTAGGTTCAATGAATCATGGCACTGAATTGTTAAAACGCGGTTTTGCAAGAATGCAGCAAGGCGGTGTTGTAATGGATGTAGTAAATGCTGAGCAAGCACACATCGCTGAAGATGCTGGAGCTTGTTCTGTAATGGCACTTGAAAGAGTTCCTGCTGACATTAGAAAAGACGGGGGAGTCGCTAGGATGAGTCACCCTGACTTGATTAAAGAGATAATAGAAACAACTTCAATACCTGTTATGGCTAAAGCCAGAATTGGGCACTCAGAAGAAGCCAGAGTCCTTGAAGAATTAGGTGTTGACATGGTGGATGAAAGTGAAGTTTTAACTCCTGCAGATTTATACTACCATATTCCAAAAAATGATTTTGAAATTCCATTCGTTTGCGGAGCAACATCATTAGGTGAAGCAGTAAGAAGAATATCCGAAGGTGCAGCAATGATAAGAACAAAAGGTGAAGCAGGAACTGGAAATGTAGTTTCTGCCGTCAAACATGCACGTATTATCCAAGAAGAAATATCCTACCTTCAAAGAGCAACAGATGAAGAGATGGATTATATTAAAAACAAAATAATGGATCCATTCCAAAGAATTAATGATTGGTCCGAATTAAATCTTCAAATAGAAAATACACCGTTTGGTTCTTTAGGAGAGTGTTATAAAAATATTTCAAATGTGATTACAGATATTCAAAAATTAGGTAGATTACCTGTAGTAACTTTTTCTGCGGGTGGAATTGCGACACCTGCAGATGCTGCACTAATGATGAATATGGGAATGGACGGTATTTTTGTAGGTTCAGGGATTTTCAAAAGTGAAAATCCAACTCAAACTGCAGAAGCAATAGTATATGCCACTCATCATTTCGATGAACCTTCAAAAGTTACTGAAGCATCAACAATGGTTGGTGAAGCAATGCAAGGCCTAGAAATAGAAACTCTTGATGTCAAATTGGAAAATAGAGGATGGTAATTATTCTCTTTTAGCACTAGAACGTCTACCTCTTGCAGTTGAAATAGGTTTCTTACGTGAAAGTACTTTCTTCTTAGATGATGCTTTCCTTCCATCTGTATCTTTTTCAAGTGTTCCACCAAATTCAAGTGTTCCACTTTCTAATAATTTGTCAACTAATGTATCAGCTAATGAATCATCATTATGTGGTGCTTTTAATTCATTTCTGACATTCTTATTATGATCAGTAACCCATGACTTTCTTTCCTTTACCAAAGAACGCATTTGATCTTTTACTTCTGTTATTTTCTTCATTAATTCTAAAATTTCCTTATGTACTGCATCTGCTTTCTTTTTCTCATCGACAAATGCTTGATGATATCTATCTCCTTCTGATTTTAAGAAATTCCTTTCCTTGAATAATGAATTTAATTCCTCAGATAATTTTCTTGCTTCTTTCAATGCATCTACCATTAATTTATGTGATTCGTCAGCTACTAACTTTAATTCATTAATTGCTGACTCAGTATTAGATAAATCAACCTCTAATTTTGCATTTTCATCAATCAATGGTTCTAAATCTTGGATGTTTACTTTGTGTGCTTTAATTTGTTTTAGAATCTTATTTTCCTTATCTAATGGATGATAACTTGTTTCTATTTGTTTTTCTAATTCTGCAATAGTGCTATTTAACTTATTAAATTCAAGAGTTATATTTTTTGATTTTCTTTTATCAATATGTCCTGATTTTGCTTTTGCAAATAATAATTTCAACTGATCTTGTGCTGTATCCCTTCGAACTCTGAATGAATTTGCTTCTTTTTTCTTTGCTTTGACCTCAGTTAAACCTTCATCTAACTTAGATTTTAATGCCTTATATTCAGACTGAATAGTATCTCTTTGATCAGCAGATCTTCGTGCTGATTTATTGTGATTTGACCTCTGATCCCTCATACGTCTTATTTTAGATTCCATTGTACTTAATGTATCTTTAAGCTCGTCTTTTTCAGCATCAGGCTGACGTTCGTTCAATCCGGCCACAGTACTGGGTGTACCCAATAGGATTTGAAACCAACCATTAGGTAAAAATGGATAATCCCCACCATCCTAAACGAATTAATGGGATAATAAATGCAATTGAAAATGCGACCCTGCTAGTCATAACACTGAATCTTTTTAACATTGGAGTTCGACTTAATGAGATTAATGTCCTACCATCAATTAAATGCCCGTCTGAATCTTCTAATCTTACATTAATTACTAATTCCCCAGGAGATTTAGATTTAAGATTCATCCAAATCCAAGCAGATGATTCATCAGCAGCAGACATAATTACTTCTCTGCGCTCAAGATCTGAATTCCAAGGTCTATTTCCTAATTCCATCATTGCTTTCCCTTGAGGGTTTAACTCAATTGAATGAGTTGTCATTTCTGGCTCTGTATGAGCTGATTGAGTTTTCAATAGCACAGATCTTTTCTTATCTGATGCATTAATTAGTTGAACAAACATTGAACCTGTTTCATCAAAAATATCATCTATATCAACATCGAAATAATAGCCAGATTTTCTTATTTGTTTCAAATCATCAATATTTTTCTGTAATGTCCTTGTCATCAGTCTATTAAACGGATCACATGTCTTTCGAATGTGGCTTATTAATTCAGACCATAATCTAAGATCAAAAAGTATTGATGGTTCTGTTATTTTGTATTCTTTCTTGATTTTATCAATTAAATCTGTAGTGGTCATCCTTCCTTCATCATGTAAATAATGAAGTAATACTATTTTCTCAAAAAATTTGTGATTGTCTAATTTAACCCTTCTTTTAGAATTTATTTCCTCAATGACTTTTTCAATCTTATCTCTAAGAAGAGGGTCACAAATCGTAAGTAATATCTCGGCCAATGGATAATTTAGAATCGATGGATGAAATGCTGGTTTGTAGGCTCCAACTAAACCCCATTCCTCAGAGGTATTGAAATCAACATCATTTCTTTTAATCAATAAACTAAAATTAATTAAAACACAACTTAATGAAAATACCCTTAGTATCTCAGATTCATCATTAAAACTACCTTTTGCTAATATTATTATTTGTAATAGTAATGCAAGTAGTGTAATCATAGTTGATAATAATCTCTTATTTATTGCATCATTTGTCATTTGAGTTATTTGCTCAAAACCATGAGATTTCTCAATGTTGTTACCTGAATATGAATGTATTAATGAATCATAAATAACAATCATTCTAGAAATCATTGCTTGTGCAGTTGTAACAGATAACATAAGAAGCATTGCTATCAAGAACATTACACTTAGCCAATCCATAAATGGTGTTAATTCTAAATCAAAAACTACAGGACTAAATGCACTCCACCAATTAGGTGAACGGTGTTCTTTCCACACTCCTATTCCAACAACTAAAGCAATTAATGGAGGCAATACAAGCATTAAACTTGCACCTTTACTAAGTACAAGTTTATCGAATTTTGAAATTAAATCTTCTGCAAATCTAAGTATTCTTATCCTTTCAGAAACTTTTCCTATACTTTTTAGAGGTATTTCCTCATCTTCCTGCATATTTATCTCTCCTTAGATTGCTAATGCATTAAAAATGCATTTACAAGCAGGGCACCTTGCCTTTGCAGGTCTTTTATCATAAGGCACCCTCAATACTTGATCACATTTAGGACAACCTATGACATCGTCTTCTGAACTTGCAGTTAATTCTTCAGTTAAATCCTCTTCATTCTTTGTATCTGCTTTTGCGCTAAATTGAGTAAGACATGAAGGACACTTCACTTGACCAGAATAATTCTCTGGAACTTGTAATAATTTTGAACATGAGGGGCAATTTATGCTTCTTTTTTCTGTTTCTTCTTTTTCATCAACTTTTTGAGTTCTAGTACTATAGGTCTTTGTTTCTTTATGTTCTGTTTGGTTTTTCACGGAAATAATTCTTACTCCAAACACAACCGATAATGCTAAACCAATTCCAATTATAACACTCATCCAATTTACAGAAATAGTTGATCCTTCAACAATTTCATCAGTATTACTTGATACAATCTCGATATTCGTCTTTGTAATATAATCATCCATTATCCAAATTAATTCTAATGTTGTTGTCGATGTGGACATCCACTCATTTAGAGTTAATTCAATAGTTTGACTAGCTCCTGATTTTACAGAAGGCACATTAAATTCGCCCAACATTCTTTTTTGACCATCTGCTACAACAATTATCCCAGAACCTACATCAACATCTCCATTATTACCAATATTAACCGTCATTTTCACAACATCTCCAATAGTTGGTGATTCAGGAGTGGGTCCAGAGGCAATACCGATAGTTAAATCCGATATTTCTGATTCAATGTCTTGAGAACTACTAGGAATGGTTGATGTTGTCCAATCAATTGGAGTTAAAATAACCTCAATTTTGTATGTACTATCTGGAGCAATACCTAACATCGTATTTGAAGTTCTTAATCCCGGTTCTAAAATCAAATCCATTTGACTGGCTAATACATAATCCTCATTAGTCACAAAATAAATTCCAGCATTAATTAATCTCGATTTGCCATTTGATAAATTCGCCCCCCAATTTATTGAATAACCATTTTCATAATCATAATCTACTGAATAAACTTCTGCAAATAATAATTGTTGCTCAGAAATCATTACCTCAGTAATACCCGAAAAAGTTTCAGTAATATTCTCTGAAACTTCATTTACGGTCCAATTTACAGCAAAAATACCTGATTCCAGACCTACATATATCGACTTTAATTCCACGCTATTTCCAGGTTCAATTTGAATCGATGAGCCATTACTATAATCTCCTTGAATTTCTATCTCTAAAAAACTACTAATCGTATCTGAACCACCATTATGAACCAATATTGAAAATTCAATTTCATCTCCAACGTGCCAAGGACCATTACGTAGAATTAAATCACCTGTTTGTGTAGCAGAATCACCTGCTGAAATAGAAGTAATAGGTAAAAAAAACACAATTACCAGAATAATTGTTAGTCTCCTTTGCACCCTCATTAAGACTCCCGAATCAATCACTAATTAAGATACATTGTGTAACTTTCCCCCATTACTAACCTTTATTGAAGAAATCAATGTCGAGCGACCGTTAGAGATGGAGCCAAAGACGCTGTTACAATTGAAGCCAGATTTATTGGTGAGGGCAATCATACATAGAAGGCAGCATTTAATGGATCAATTACCCAAACTTATCAAAGAAGCAAAAGAAGAAGTACGAAATGCTGAAGATGCTATGAAATTTCACGAGAACGTAGCAAATAAATCCAGTAAAAACACTATTGGTAATCAAGAGCAGGAAAAAAAATTACGAGATGAATTCAATTCAGCAATAGGAAAATTAAATCGGGCCGAAAATATTTTTAAAAATTCTGAAGAAATAATCTCCTATTGGGAATCTAAATTAGAATTTGGTTTTGAAGAATTACTTGAAGATAGCAAAAGAGTAAGTAATGGAGGAGCTAGTAGTTGGGCTTTAAGGAAAAAATCCTCAAAAAATAATCAGGAGGAAGAGGAATGAGTTCAAAAAATAAAGAATCCCCTGACAAAGAAAAGTTAGAAGCAAAATTATCTGAATTAAATGTAACTATTTCAAACATTTCTCAGGAAATTAGGAAATTAAAAGACGAACGTCAATCATTAAATTTAATGAGTTTTGCAATGACAAATGATTTAGAAAATATTCAAGGATTACCAGAAGAGCAACAAAATATCCTATTAGAAGTTCAAAGCAGACAAAAAGAAGCTAACAAGCTTAGAGAAATGAGAGATGAAATTAATTCTAACATAATATTACCAGAGCAAGCAATATTAGAAAATTTATACCTATATTATTACAGATTAACAGGAGAAGAAGCAGATTTAAGATATCCTACATTAAAGAAAGAAACAGTTCTATTCTCTAGATTTATGGAACTTCAACAAATGTTTAGCCAAAAAATAAAGAGTACTGATTACCATAATCAATATCAAGAATTAATGAATGAACAATTATCAACAATTGATAAATTAAATGATATTAGAAAGAAAAGTGGAAATAAAAAACTAGTTATTTCAAAAGGAAATAGAGATAATAAAAGTCCCGTCGGGTTTAAAATTTTCAAAATTAATAAGAAAATTGCATCAAATAGTAACAAATTAAACCACCTAAGAAAGGAAAAAGGAAAAATTGAATCATCTCTGGGAAGAAAAGGTAGTCGAAGAAGGAAATATAACATGCCTGATTTGAGTAGTATTCAGGAAAGAATTTCAGAAGGAGGAAGTTTATCACTAGATGATTTAGGTGCATTACTACAACATGGTAAGGGAATTCAAGATCTTGAGAAGTCAATACCAAAATCAAAAAGCTCTGAAAAGAAAACAAAAACAATTCCAAGAAAAAGAGTTCAAACAAGTAGGGGAAGAAGAAGGGCTGGACCAAGAGATTCAACCCTCAAAAATGATAGATGAATTCATATTCATACGCAATCTCTTTTCACTAGTTATTTTACAGAAGTATCATGATTGATGAATTATTGGAACAAATCTCCAATAATTCTGGAATATTATCATGCGGTATTTTTGATTCAAATGGATTATTAATTTCTTCAAATGGAAATAAAAACACTTTAGAAAAAATTTCTAGTTCAATGGATAGAATTATTGATGAAAATACAACTCAATTTAACTCATTAAATATTGATCCTGTAGATTGTATCACATTAATTGGTGAAGATGGCATCAGTTTATTTTGGCCACTTGAAAACTCTTCTTCTGTCGCACTAATAGTAGAAATTAATGCAAATTTAGGAGAGATTAGAAGAATTGTCAAACCACTATTACCCAGAATCAACGAACTAATCAAATAATGGTCCTAAAAGTACTGGTCCATTAGGTCCAACATCAATAGCTTGTTTTTCCATAGTATGCCTTACATGCCTCATTTTCTCAAGTTGGAATGTTCTAACTAATTTACCATTTCTTCTGTCAAGACCCATTGAAATAATTCCATCTGCCAAGAACCCTTCATTACCATCTAATTCAGCAAATTCCCCAACTTGTCTTTCAGTTAAACAAATACATTTCAAATTTTGTGACCTTAAAAAGTCAAAGAAATTAAACATAGTTCTTCTCATTTTTTCATCTACATTTGTTAAACTGTAAATAGCACCTAATGAATCTAAAACAAATACTGTAAATTGATCTCCTCTTTCTCTTTTAAAATGTTCAATCATTCTTCTTGTAAATTTTAAATAATCCATTGCATCATTATCTCTTCTTAATTCAGTAAAGTCAGTAATTTGCAAATTTTGAGGCAATGACAGTCCAAGTGAACTAGCACCACGCATCAATGAGTCAACTGTTTCTTCTATTGTACAATATAATCCAAATTCACCTGTTTGTCTCAAATAATTGGAGACAAAAGTCAATGCAGTACCAGTCTTTAATGCACCTGGCGGTCCTGTTATCAAACTAATATATGGTGCTTGTACATCGTTAAACATTACACGTTCAATTCCGGGGAGGTTTCCTAAAAACATCTCATCACTGAATATTCGTATAACTTTTCACACTTAATCCTCTCGCATCAATTAGAGATTTTGAGAGGAAAAATAGAGTTACTCAATCAATGCGGTTATATGCGGCGTTCCAATCCCGATGGCGTTGCAGAACAAGGAGTTGGCTAACAAATGAACGAACTAAAGAAAGAACTTGAGACAAGAAGGGCTGCTATGGACACAAAAGCTACAGATTATCGGGTAAAAAGGGACGATTGGAATTCTAAAACAAGGGAATTTCAACAAGAAAGAAATTCTCTAAATACTGCAGTTCGTGAATTAATCCAAGAAGTGAAAAAGCAACGTACAATTAGAGATGCTGAAAATCAACGAGTTAGAGACATGAAAGTCATTAGGGACGAATGTAACAAAAAAGTTCGTGATGCTAAAAAAATGATCGAAGGGGAACAACCTGATTCTGAAAAAAGAAAGCAAAGAAATAGCCGGAAACAAATTGAAGGTTTAAAGAGAGAATTAAACCGTTTAGAAAGAGAAATTGATGAAGGCAAACATAGAGGAAAGAAAGAAGCTGAAGCCATGAAAAAAGCAAAAACATTAACTCAAGAAATTAGAGCACATGTACCTGTTAAAATTAAAGTTGAAGCAACTCCAGAAGCACAAGCAGCCTATGATGAAGCTATTGAAGCACAAGAAAAAGCACATCAAGATGTTACCGAAGCTGCGTCTCAAGCAC
>CATFLP010000036.1 GCA_949514915.1 Methanobacteriota archaeon
CAGTTAGGGCATCCTCTGCACCAGGCTTTTCGAATTTATTTAATGCGATTAAATCAGCGACATCTAGCATCTCAATTTTTTCTAATTGTGATGCAGCACCATATTCGTTTGTAGTAACATAAAGTGAAACATCACAAACTTCAGTTACAGCATCAGCACCTTGGCCAATACCAGAGGTTTCTACTACAATCAAATCAAAACCAGTTGCTTGACAAACCTCAATTCCACGTTTTGTACATGCAGCGAGTTCTGAACCAGAACCTCTACTAGCAAAACTCCTCATGAAGAAATTTGAGTTTGATAAACAATTCATTCTAAGTCGATCACCAAGTAATGCTCCTCCTGTTCGTTTTCTAGTCGGGTCAGTACAAAGAAGTGCTACTCTACATTCGGGATTGTCTCTGGCAATTCGTAACATCATTTCATCAATTAATGATGATTTACCTGCACCACCAGTTCCAGTCAAACCAATCACTGGAACTTTTTCTGAAGAATCTCTTGTTCTACATTTTTCTAAATATTTTTCAAACACTTCTTCTTCTGCTGTTTCTGCTAATGTGAGTAGTAATGAAACATTCCCTCTTTCTTCGGGAGTATTTGTTGATTTTAATTTAGATAATCTAGATTTTTTAATTAAATCTACTTGAGTACATTCACCCATTAGATGTTCAACCATGCCCATTAATCCTTGTTTTCTTCCATCTTCTGGAGTGTAGATTTTTGTAATTCCTTGAGTGTGTAATTTTTCTACTTCGTGAGGTAGAATTGTTCCTCCACCTCCACCGAAAATTTTCACATGATTGTAACCAGCCTCATCAAGTAATTCTCTGACATAAGGGAAGTAGAGGTCATGACCACCTTGGTATGAGGTGATTGCAATTGCGTGCGCATCTTCTTGAATTGCTGAATTAGCAATGTCTGCAGCAGATCTGTCATGACCCATGTGGATTACTTCAGCCCCAAGTTCATGCATCAATCTTCGAAAAACATTGATTGCAGCATCATGACCATCAAATAAACTAGCAGTGGTAATTATACGAACAGGCCCAGTTGTAGTTGTGAATTTCCTTTCACTTTCGGCTCTGTCCATACCTATGCGAAGTGTACTCCATTCAAGAGTTCACCGTAGGTGAACCCCCAAAAAAAGGCTTGAGTTATAGTAAATCGGATGAACTAGAGTATGCTCCGCACAACATGACTTGGGCTCTAGATTGGTCAGAAGTTGCGGTATTGGATTCGAATTCAGAAGCATTAGGAGTTTCTCAATGGGAATTGATGCAAGCAGCATCTGAACAACTAGCGGGACAAGTAAAGAAAATGCTTCCAGATGGTGGTGCAGTACTATTTTTATGTGGGCCTGGAAATAATGGGGGAGACGGATATTTAGCCGCTGCAAATTTAATTGAAACCTCAACATTTGAATCTATAAAATACGATGTTTGTATTTTGGCAAGCCATGAATCACAAAAAGAATCTAGTGAAATATCCATTCGAGCAAGAGAATGGGCAATAGCAAGTGGAGTACATATTACTTCTTGGTATACTAATTTTGTAGACTCTTCTGGATCCGCATCTAATTCAAGAACCATAAGTACGTTTCATCCTGAATTAATTGTAGATACATTATTGGGTTCAGGTGCTGGTGAATATGGATCAGAATTAAGAGGAAATGTAGGTGAAATTGTTGATTGGTTAGTTGAACAACATTGGTATCCAAGAGCGATTAAATTAGCCTGTGATATCCCTACTGGAATTGGAACAAAGTCATGTTTGATTGCAGATGCTACAATTACATTTCATGCACCTAAATTGCAAATGAAAAACAATCAAAATAAAGTTAGGGATGATGTAGGTGAATTAATTATTGCTTCTTTGCCGTGGCCAGATGAAACATTAAATCCTGGTCCTGGTGATTTGAAAAGATATGTTCCATTGAATCCTCATGCAGTTAAAGGAGATCGAGGAAGATTGTTGATTATAGGCGGAGGTCCTTATCATGGTGCTCCAATATTATCTGCTTTAGGAGCATTGAGAGTTGGTTGTGATTTAGTACATGTTGCAATGCCATCCTTAGCATCCCAAAGAGTTGAATGGCCTGTTGATGTAATTTGTGAAGAGATACCTGATGTTGGCATACTTAGTTTAGCAAGTCTTGAAGTTTTAGAAAAGAGGATGAATTCAGGAAGAGGCATTCAAGCATTATTGATAGGTCCAGGATTGGGGAAAGTTGAATCAACAAAATCGGCTATTGAATGTATTTTGGGATTATGTGTGAAGTACAAGATTCCAGTTGTTGTTGATGCAGATGCAATTTCTGCATTGCCTAAAGACGCTTGGCCATTAGGGTTGGTTGGTGTTGCAACCCCTCACCCAAAAGAATTAGAATCATGGCTTATTAGAAAAAATACAGATCAATTAATTGAATCAATAGTTAATGAAAATGGATGGTTTGCAAATACAAAAATGTCTGAGAATTTCTGTCTAGTGAAGACAGGTTATGTCGATGAGATCACTGGACTTCATAATCGTAAGGTAACCTTGGAAGGAGGGAACCCTCGCATGTCTGTGGGAGGTACTGGAGATGTTCTTGCAGGTATAATTGCGGGATTATTAGCTAGTGGTTTAAGGCCATGGCCTGCTGCTAGAATTGGTTGCTATTTATTGCGTGCTGCAGGAGAAGATGCAGGTGCTGAATTAGGGCCTGGAATGTTGGCTAAAGATGTCCCAATTTATGTGTCAAAATTAATTTCAAAATTAATTTAATATTGTTTACGATTAAAAATAATTAAGTTAAATTTCCAATTGGAAAATGAATTTTCCAATTGAAAAATTAAATATATTTTCAAAGCCTAAGAATCAATTTCTGTTGGCTTCTTACTTAATCCTTGGTTCCAAGACCAACGTACTAATACGATCACAGAAACCACAGAAAATATGAATGTGGCTCCAATAATTTCATTGATGTTTATCAGGCTAAATGTGAACCCAAGAACTGACAAATATCCTATGATTCTACATCTCTCTGCAAGCTTAGTAAGTGTCATCATTTTTTGCTCATTAAGATACTCACTGAATCTTTGAACATAAGTATGCATAATTAGATATGCTCCTTGAAATGGAAGTATTGCAGCAAAGACAAGTAATGTTGCGAGACGAAGATCAGATAGTTCAATTTCTTGATATGCACTTTGAGATGCAAATACAAGATAAGCAACACTACCACTAAAGAGTGCCCCTACAATCGTATAGTTTCTCTCACTAAATTCAGAATCGATTTCAGAGGACTTATTTTTTTTAGATTGCTTACTCATAAGACACAGTGGATATAGTCTAGAATTGAATGTTGCCCTTATTTTTTATTATTTTTTAAGATTTGAATAATGTTTTTTCAACACCAAATTCAAATCAAGTAACCATAACGAATTAAGAGGTATGTGTCTTACGTTAGTTTGTGAAGAGCCATTATTTCTTGTTTGGACTAATATTTATTTCAGTTCTTTCACCTTTTGTAATTGGTTCTAGTTCAGCACAGAAAGAACTTATTTTCAAATCAGATGAATCAGAATGTGGAATTGAATATTTTTCTCCAGCAATTTGGGCATCATATACTCGTGTAGCCGATTTACAATCTTATTCAAGTGATGAATTAAAATCTGTATCTGAATGGGTATTTACACTTTCATCTGGATATTGTACATTGGATATGAATTCACTTTCAATATGGGCTAATGGAATAGATGCAGAATTAATCTCTATGGCTGGAAAATTAGATCAAAGTTGGATAATTAAATTTCATCATGATGATTTTGATAAAGCATCATTGGATTTATCAAATGAAGAGTTCATTGATGCCTTTTATCCTCTAGTTACAAAACAACAAGAGAAGAAGTTCATCCCTAACGATCCGAATTTTGATGAGCAATGGCATTTACAAAATACAGGACAAGATGGTGGAACTAGTGGTGAAGATGCAAATGTTACAGGAGCATGGAATTCAGTGTCTGGAACAGGGGTTACTATTGCCATTGTTGATGATGGATTAGATCATGCTCATCCAGATCTTAATGGGAACTATCTTCCAGCACATAGTTGGGATTATTGTGATGGAGATTCTGATCCAACACCAGGATCTTCTGGAGATGGCCATGGAACATCTGCAGCTGGAGTTGCTGCAGCAATTGGGAATAATGGAATTGGAGTTTCAGGAGGAGCATTAGATGCGAATCTTGTAGGTTTGACATTAATCGCATGTGGTAATTCAGATTCTACAGAAGCAAGCGCATTGGGACATGACAAACAAGATATTGATATTTATTCTAATAGTTGGGGGCCTTCTGATTCAGTGATTTATCCAGATGATGCTGGACCACTAATGCATGCAGAATTTGAGGATGATGCTCTAAATGGAAGAAATGGATTAGGGAATATTATTACTTGGGCAGCAGGTAATGGACTTGCATCAAATGATGATTCAAATTTAGATGGTTACGCTAATAGTAGGTTCACAATCGCTGTAACTGCAGTACATGATCAAGGTTCACAATCTTGGTATGCTGAACCAGGTGCAAATATTTTGGTTGCAGCACCTAGTGATGGAAGAGATGGAATATACACTACAGATATTGAAGGTAATTGGGGATATTCTAACGGAGATTATACTGATGACTTTGGAGGTACATCTTCAGCAACACCACTTGTTAGTGGAGTAATTGCATTGATTTTAGAAGCAAATCCTTCTTTGACATGGAGAGATATACAACATATTTTAGTTCAATCATCAAGACAAAATGATGCTTCAGATTCAGGATGGAATACAAATGGAGCAGGATATGATGTTAGCCACAAATATGGATTTGGTGTTATTGATGCTGGTGCTGCGGTAGCAATCGCATCATCATGGAATATGGTAGGAGCAGAAACAATCGTAGATACAGGAGTATTATCTGTAAATGGAAATATCCCAGATAATACGAATAATGGACTTACAGATTCAATTACAATTTCAGATAGCATTTCTGTAGAAACAGTGGAAGTTATTTTTGATGCAGATCATAATTCTAGAGGGGACCTTGAGGTTACTTTAGTTTCACCCTCTGGAACAGAATCTTATCTTGCGAATGAAAGATCAGATAATGGAAATAATTACAATAATTGGAGATTTTCAACTGTGCATAATTGGGATGAAGATTCTGCAGGGACATGGACCTTGAATGTAAGAGATAAAGATTCAGGAACAACAGGAACATGGAATAATTGGAGAATGACGATCTATGGCTCAGAACTTGATGGAGATCCTGATTTAGATGGGTTATTAAATTCTGAAGAATTATCTAATGGAACAGATCCAAATGATCCAGATACAGATGATGATGGATTATTAGATGGAGTGGAGGTATTTACTACAGGAACAGATCCACTGTTAAATGACACAGATGGAGATTGGTTATTAGATGGAGATGAAATCTTAATTTATGGAACAGATCCATTAGATATAGATACAGATGCAGACGGATTAAATGATGGATATGAAATTACAGTATCTTTTTCTGACCCATTGGTTTTTGATGCAGATAATGATGCAGATGGATGGTATTGGTTTTGGGATTGTGACGATAATAATTCATTAATTAATCCAGCTACTCCTGAATTTTTGAATGGAATTGATGATAATTGTAATGATGAAATCGATGAAGGTTTCAATAATACAGATACGGATTTAGATGGATTAACTGATTGGGATGAATACCATACATATGGAACAAATTATACAAATCCAGATACTGAAGGAGATGGCTTAACTGATGGAGATGAAATATTAAATTGGTCTTCAGATCCATTATATTTTGATCAAGATTCAGATATGGATGGTGCTTATTGGTTTGTTGATTGTAATGAATCAGATTCAATGATTTATCCAAATGCTCCAGAAAGAATTAATGGAATCGATGATGATTGTGATGGATTTATCGATGAAGATTTTGTAGGTATGGATACAGATGCAGATGGATTGTATGATCTTACTGAAGTAATGCAGTATGGGACTGATCCATTGCTTATGGATACAGACGGAGATGGTTTGACTGATGGAGAAGAAGTTTTGACAACTTATACAGATCCACTTGTTGGAAATTATGATTATGATGGAGATGGATTTAGAGATTATCTCGATTGTGATGATGGTAATATTAGTATTAATCCTGCTCAACCAGAGCGTTGGAATCAAATTGATGATAATTGTAATGGCTATATTGATGAAGGATTATCTCCTCCTGAAGAACCTCCAGAAGAAGAACCTCAACCTGTTATTGAATTAGTATTTGTTACAATTCCAAGTACAGGTTTTGTAGATAATGAGGCCTCATTTGCTGCTTATGCTAAATGGTCATTAGAAAGTGAAGAAAGCATTAGTTATGAATGGTCATTTGGAGATAATGGCATTGGTGAAACAACAGACCCTTCAGAGTTCCATACATATACAGAGAGTGGTACTTTTTCAGTAGAAGTTTGTGTAATTACAGTTTCAAATGATCCTGTTTGTGATTCAGGTACGATTGTAATTAGTGAAGTTCCAGTTGAGACAATTTTTGAGAATAATACTAATGTTGAGAATAATGATTTAGATGACGTATCTCAAAAAGGAACTGATGCAGCAGCAGGAGGTATTGAAATTTCTACAAATTCTTTAGTTGGTTTAGGTGCCTTGTCATGTATTATTTTAGTAATAGGTATTTTGATTGGCCGTGGTCGTAATGGCCCTCCTCCATTGTCATTACCAAGCTCTGGAGAATACATGTCTAATGCCCCTCCCCCTCAAATTAACAGGTATGAAGCACAACCAAATCAACAAATACCAAGATTCGATTCAAGTATTCTAAAATAATCATTTAATCAAATACTTCAAGAACTAGCGACTATCTTATAGTTTATATGGCTTGGAATCATATATTTTGGAATGATGAGTTCATTGTGACTAACAAAGATAATTATGAGGATTATTTAGCTGGTAGGGTCTTTGGCATAATTCAATATGAAATTTATTTTGCAATGGGGGATAAGTATGAATGGCCAAATTTTGGGCACAACATTTGGAATTTCAAATTGAAACATATATTCCTAGAAATACTTGAATTTGTTAAAAAAGGAGTTAGAAATGGTCCCTCAGGCGGAAAGAATTCTCCTAGAATCAAATCAATTATTATTGCAAATGATAGTAAACCACATATTTCAATAGTTATGTTTGATGAAAAAGAACAACCAATTTTAGAAATTCCAGAAAGTTTAGATGATATACAATTTTTTAGTGATATTTCACATATGGTATGAAATTTCATTTTTTGCAATATTTTTCCAATATTCACCTTTATCTCTATTTGCTAATGGGTTTGCAGGACTTGGATGAGGTATTTTTGTAATGATTACATCC
>CATFLP010000037.1 GCA_949514915.1 Methanobacteriota archaeon
AAAGGACAAGTTGACTTGGTTGTAATTGGGTGCCCTCAAGCAAGTATTGGAGAAGTAAGGACTACTGCAGCAGCAGTAAGAAATAGAATGGAATTAGGAGAAAAGATACCTGATCAAAGATTATGGGTATTTACAAGTGGGTATAATCATAAGTTATTAGAGCAAGAGGGAACTTTAGATGTACTTGAGGAGGCAGGTGCTTTGATTTTGAAAGACACTTGCCCTGAAGTAACTCCCTATAATAGGGTAAAATACAATCATTTGCTAACAAATTCATTAAAAGCAGAACATTATTTAACAAGTGGTTTGAATAGAATACCTACTAGTGTAATGAGGATTTTTGATTGTGTAAATCATGCATTCAATCCAACTTTGTCAGAGGGAGAAAGGCCCGTTTTAGATTCTAAAGCAAAAGAGATATTTCCCACAAATAAAAAATTTAAAAATGGGAAATTAATTTCGGAAGGAAGAGGTTTACCTTCACAAAAAGAATGGTTCGTAACAGGAAAGGCATTAGTTACTGATGTTCCGATAACTTACTTGGGTTATGTGAACAGAGATACAGGAGTTATTGAAGAGCCAGGCCATCCCTTAGATGGCATTTCTATTAAGGATACAATTTTGATTTATCCTAAAGGTTCAGGTTCTACAGTGGCACCGTTTGTTTTAATGGGTTTAATTTACACAGGTAAAGGGCCTAAAGCAATAATCAATAATGATGTATGCCCTTTGACTTTGCCAGCTTGTTCATTATTGAATTTACCATATTCTTATGGTATGTCTGAAGATCTTTGTCTTGAAATTAATACTGGTGATGAATTGGAAATGAAACTTTCCAATGGGGTAGTAAATTTAAAATTATTAAATCGTTCAATAGTTCAATGAGTATTTTGTGGTTTAGGAATATATTCTGGATTATGCAAGTTATCAATCCATTCATCTAAATCTCCACTTGATAATTCTTTAATTGTGTATTCTGTAAATTGCTTGTAAATTTCCCATTTCTCAATTTCTATTTTGGCAAGTTTTAATTCTTCTTCATTTAAATCAATCAATCTTTTCGATTTTCGTTGAAGAGAACTATTGGTGTATTCCACACAAAGATTGAGGAATTGGATAATATCTTTTTTAGTGTCAATTTGAGCCATATTAATCTTCGATATTTAATTCCTCAATAATTCGTTCGACATGTCCTTTTGCTTTTACATTATATTTTGCATATTTTAATTTCCCATCTGGAAGAATGATGAATGTAGATCTCGAAGTTCCCATGTATGTTTTCCCATAGTTCATTTTTTCCCTCCAAACGGAATATTTGTTGTGGAGTTCTAAGTCTTCATCCATCAACAATGAAAAATTTAAGGATTGTTTTTCAATAAAGTTTTGATGACTTTTTTCTGAATCTTTACTTACGCCTAAAACAACGACATTATTTGCCACCAATCGTTGCATGTTGTCTCTAAAATCACAAGCCTGTATTGTACATCCTGGAGTACTATCTTTGGGGTAGAAATACAAAACTACACACATGCCTTTGGAATTCAATTCACTTAGACAAATGGAATTTCCATTTGAATCATTTACTGTAAAATCAGGTGCTATATCGCCTATTTGCAGGTCATTCTCTTCAGCCATGCTTATGGTTAATACAGATAGTTATTGATAATTGGGGTCCTCTTATGAGTTTTGAATTACTAATTATTCATAACGCATAAAAGAAGATAAAACATCCGATTGATTAATTATCCCCATAGTATAGGAGGTCCGTGGCGAACGCTAGGCTTACCCGTGCCGCAAGGCGCTATCTCAAGAAGATTAGAAAAGCCTCGACACATTATCAATTGCAAGAAATTGCAAGTGACATTCAAAATGAAGTAGATCGAAGAAAGATATCATTTGATGAAGCCTTATCTTTAGGCAACTCAATACAATCGTATGCTGATAGAATTCCCGGAAATACAATTGTATATGCAATTAGTAATAGAGATTCATACCGCAGCACCCTTGAACTATATCTGAAAGATGGTTATCTTTCAAAAACAGAGCAATTATTGTTGTGGGAAGAGAGAAGAAGATTAGGTATAACAGATATTGAACACAATAAAATGCTTCATCAGTTAGTTGATATTTTAGAGAAAAGAGGTATGAACATAATTGTATCTAGGTTCGAAGAACCAGTTAAGGGGGACTTTATATGAATAATAAGAAATCAATAGCAATATTATTTGTAATTGTCATGTTGTTACAGCCATTAATGACTCCTACTGGAGAATTAAATCAGAAAAATACTTTGGAAGTAGATGCAAGAAGTACATTGCCAGATGTGATGGTTGTTGATGTGACAACAATTTTAGGGGGCGGAGTCTTTAGTTCAGGAGCGAATAAACTTGCAATAGGCACTCATCAGATAAGTATCAATATAACTAATCAAGGAGTAACTCCTGCTCAATCAACATTAATGATGAATTATGTTAGATTGGGAGTTCCTGCAGTAAATGTTGCAACAGTCACAGTTGATTTAGATCCGTTTGAATTTGAGACACATACTATCACACATACAATTTCGAATTTAGGACCAGGGCAAAAATACATTGTAACTTTAACAGAGCCATCAAATGGTGATGCAGATATGGCAAATAATTTCAAGGATCTTGAATTTGATGTAGAGACTTTAGAAGCTGGAGAGCACTTGAGTAATGATTTACCAGAGCCTGCATTCCCACCTCCAAGATTAGCACTTGGAATGACTACATTTGAAGCAGTAGCAAGAAATGCAGGTAATGTAGGAGTTACTGCAACTTTTGAAATTGACATGCACCCCTTAGACGGAGGAGCACCACAAAGTGCTTCATCTGGAGCAGTAACTCTTGATGCAGGGTCTTTGAAATATCCAGCACAAGCACAATCTCTCCAAGCAACATTCGACAGTAGCGCAATGACAGGAAGTTGGTGGATGAATGCTACATTAACATTTACTGGAATTGGTACAGATGAAGCAATGAATTCTTCAAGAGTAGTTAATTTTAGCGAATATAGGGCCAAGATAATCCCAGCACCAGATCAAGCAGTAGTGCCTGGCTCAAGTACGATGCTAACATACCTCGTTACCAATATAGGCGATCAGCCAGATTCTTACTTGGTAACTGTGGAAGACACAAGGTCTTGGGCATCTCCTGCCGTACCTCCAATCTTGAATTTGGACGCTGGAGCAAGCGGTGCGACAGCAGTAGTAATTACGGTACCATTAAATGAAGATAGAGCAAACGCCTCGCGCATTTTTGTCAATATCACTAGTGCAGACGGCTATCAGTTATCTGCAAATAATTTAGTTATGGCTGGGGATCTTCTTCTAGCTAATGTATCTCCTCCAGCATCTCCTCCTGTGATTCCAGTAAAACCTGGAAACGTCACTCCCGTTTTATTCACAGTTGAAAACGTAGGTAATGCACCAACTTCATTTGATTTAAGTACTGGGATGGGCGGCTCTGCAGAAGATTGGGTACTTACGCTATTGTCTGGAAAAACTTCTGTTTTAAGCCCAGGAGCCACTGAAAATGTGATTTTACAAGTTTCCCCCCCTCCGCTTTCAAACCCATTAAATCCAGCACATCAATTGATGCAAGGTACACAATTGGTTGTTTGGGTTCAAGCAATTGCAACCGGGGGAGGTGTTCCAATAGCAGGTAGTGCTGATGTAGAAGTACAACCAATTATTGCAGTAGATCCATCTATTGATCAATTAGAACACATATTAACAGAAGGAGAGGCGATGTATGGTGAAACAATACAAGCTATAGATTTCGGAATCGAAATGCGACATAATCTTGTTGATGACCCTGAAGATACTTCTGGAGCAACATTAAGCTTGGGTGCATTGACCTTTACTGCTGCAGATTCAGGTGGTTCCGAAGAAGCAAGCAGGTGGAATGCTACAATAACTCCAGATTCACATTCTGCACCATTAGTTGATCCAAACGGAGATCCTGTATTTTCCGCATTGGCAGTTTTACAACCATCTTCTGATGGATTAGGGCCTCTTGCAGGTACATTGGAAGTTCCTGTCACAGCACAAATTTCAGACACAACAGGATTAGTAGTAGATACAACACCAGTAACTCGTACTGTAAGTTATATAATTCCAAAATACCATTCTGCAGAAATTTTAGAATTAGATACACAGAGTGTATTGCCTGGGATTTCTTCTACATTTAATTTATCAGTCTTAAACAAAGGGAACGGTTTGGCAAATTATACTTTAGAAGTAGATGCTTCTGAAGGTTGGCTGATTCAATTAAGCACTTCTTCACTTTCAATTTCTCCAGAAATGTCTGATTGGCCAACATTATCTGGAGTTCATATCTCAAATATAACAATGAGTGCTACTGCCCCCTTAGGGACTTTAGAAGGATATATTGAAAATGTGGAATTAACTGTTATTGATACAGATACGGGAGATACAGTACTAACACATACATCACCTATTGAAGTAGGAAAACAAGTCTCTGCAATACTAACACCCTCTGTAGCAAATGTCAATGTATCTTATCTTGGTAGTGAGACTACAATTTTACAAGTAAATAATACGGGTAATACATTATCACAATTTGAA
>CATFLP010000038.1 GCA_949514915.1 Methanobacteriota archaeon
AAGCTTAATGATTCCAGTACTGCAGTTCTTGGAATTAGTGTTGATTCACCTTGGGCAAATGCGGAGTTTGCAAGGAAATACAATCTTGAATTTACCTTACTTTCAGATCTTGACCGGGAAGTAGTTACAAAATATGATGCTACATTTGTTGGACTTGGAGGAATTGATGGTTATGTATGTGCAAACAGAGTTGTGATTGTAATAGATAAAGATGGAGTCGTTCAATATCGTTGGGTTGCAGAAAATCCTGGTGTAGAACCAAACTACGACGAAGTTGTAGAATTCGCATCATCACTCTAAATTCGCCAACATGAGGCTTTTTAGATGGAATTCAATTACTTAGTTAATCAGAATTGTGTTGAACTAATGAATTCAATGGATGAAAATTCTGTCGATTTAACTATAACATCACCTCCATACGATCAATTAAGAAATTATGAAGGATATGACTTTGATTTCAAAAGTGTAGCTGAGGGATTATTTAGAATTACAAAGGAGGGTGGAATTGTAGTTTGGGTTGTTGGTGATAAAATTAAAAACGGAAATAAATCACTAACTAGTTTTAAACAAGCAATTTACTTTCAAGAAATAGGTTTTAATGTTCATGATGTTATGATTTATCGTAAAAAGAATACCCCTTTTATGCGTTCAAATGCGTACACAAATTGTTATGAATTCATGCATGTATTTTCTAAAGGAAAACCAAATACATACAATCCAATAATGATTGAAACCGTTAGACAAGGATACGAAAAAATGCCAACTAACAAAGGACCTGATGGAATAAATAACAAAGTCCTTGGAAAATTAAATTCAACAAAAGCAAGAACTAATATTTGGGAATATGCTGTTGGAATGCATGGAACTACAAGTGATAAAATTGCATTTGAGCATCCTGCGGTAATGCCTGAAAAATTAGCTGAAGATCATATTCTATCTTGGACTAATGAAGGAGATTTAGTATTTGATCCAATGTGTGGTTCAGGTACAACTTGTAAAATGGCTTTGAAAAATAATCGGAAATATATTGGCTGTGATATCTCAAAAGAATATATTGAAATTGCAAAAAAAAGAATTCAATTGGTGAGTGAATGAATTATCGAGACATTATTTCAATAATTTATGGGATTCCATTTGTTTGGATTGGGATTGCTCATTTTACAGATCCTACTTGGTTCGAACCGATTGTTCCTGAAATACTAGGAAATGCATATTTTTGGGTAATTTTAAGTGGTATTTTCGAAGTATTAATTGGAGTTGGGATTATGATTCCAAGATTTAGGAAAGTATCTGCATTTGCTATGGTTTTGATGCTAATAACACTATACTGGGCAAACCTCAATATGTGGATAAACAATATACCATTAAGTGGAGAAACATATGCAGATAAATGGCATGTTCTTAGAGGAGTTATACAAATTGCGTTAATCTTAACTGCTCTCTGGATAGGTAAATTTCCTCCTTTCAAAGATGAAATATATGATAAAGAAAATTTACTGATTTTTGAAGGTGAGGTTTTTTCAAGTGGTTTTTCTTCTGGTGATCGCATTGTTATTGGCAATTGGAAAGATTCTCCTTATGGTGAATTCACAGATATTATGTGGGCAAAGAAGAATGGTGAAAAAGTGTTAATAGCACCAAATAAAGAAATTTCAGATTTTATTTCAAACATGTATTATTTCGATAAAACAATTATTTCAGAATTTGAAATTGAAGAAAGTACAAATCAAATTATTGTAAAAAATAGTGAAATGGTTTGTGAATTAAAATGGAATAGTGGAATTAAAATACCAAGCATCCAATTGTTGTTCGGGATTCGACCACTTTGGTTTATTTCAAGTATTGAATATTTATTTGGATTAATCCTTTTCAAAACTAAAACACATGGCATTACAAAAAACAAAAAACAAGAGTGGTATGCAGTAAAAAAAATAAGTAAATTAGAAGAGATTAAAATAATAATTAATGGTAAGAATCTGGGAGAAATGAATAAATTTGAACCAAAAGCGGGCTTTGGATTTAGTGAACCTGTGAAAAAACCATCAGTTGTTTCAGTAAAAACTCATATTCAAAAATAATACAAAAGGTGAAAAAATGAAAAAAAATTCACTGGGAGAATTTCAATTTGATGACTTTCCTAATTTTACGCCAAACCTATCACCTAAAGAAATGTTTGAGCAAGGATGTTTTGGAGGTACATACTGGAAACCAATTTACTCAAGTATCTTAGGAGCAAAGCTATCAAACCAACATTTAGAATTCAAAGATTTTTTCAAAGGAATTGATGAAAAAATGTTATCTAATAATGTATTTGTTCGTAAAGTGAACAAATATCAAGTTAAAAGTGGGACAAGCCAAGAATTTTGGGAATCAAAAGATTGGATTCACCCTCTTGATCCATATGGGTGGGTTCAATGGTATTGTAGATTCTTTTCAGGTAGGCGTTGCGAGGATGATGAAAGGCAAATCAAAAGGTGGTGTAATTTCGCAGGTTTAAAAGGAAGGTTTAGAAGACAATTAATTACTAAAATAATTAATAAAAATACCACCTACGATGATTATTCGGTAAGTCCTGTAATCCGTCAAGGTTTACATCAATGGGCATATTGTTTAACAGAAAATGATTTCGAAAATGAAAAAATAAGAAGATGGGAAATTCATTCAAATATGTAATGAGGTGAAGAAATGGTTTCAGCAAAATCTAATTCATTAAATCGTTATATTGGTAGAAAATTTAAATCGGTTTTCTTAATCTTTTTATTCCTGACTAGTTTTATTATTCTTGATATAAATACAGTAGATTATGGAATTGAAGGATGTGAAAAAAAAGGTATTGCGGAAAATGAAATTTACAATTCAACTGATGTAACATTTATTGCTTTTGGAGATAGTCAACATTGGGATTCAACAAATCACCAAAATGATTTCCAAGTCGAGGCATTAAATCACTTTGATGAATTATTATCTTGGAAAGATGCAGGATATGAAGAACTAGGAGAAATATCAGATGTTAGGGGCGTTATTATGGCTGGAGATATCACTCAAAACGGCCGTGATGGAAGAGTATTTTCCAATAATGAATATGGTGAATTTATTGAAAGGTATGGATTATGTGGCAATAAGCAATTAAAATATCCAATTTACGAAGGTTATGGAAATCATGATTACTATGAATGGAGTGATATTTTTTATCGGATTCCACAAGATCATCCTGTGATAGATTCGGTAGCAATAAGAAATGAATATCGTTCAAATTTAACAAATGTAGCACCAGGAATGGATGGTCATTATTCTTGGGAATGGGACAATATTCATTTTATCCAGCTTAATTTAGCACCTTCAGATATTGTTCCAAATTATGAAGAAGGCGGTTTTAGAAACCCCCATAATGCATTGACTTTTATGAAAAATGACCTTGATGAACATGTTGTTGGAACAAATAAGAAAGTGGTTTTAATTGCTCATTATGGTCCATGGGAATGGAGAGAATGGGATGACGCACAAATAACAAATTTATGTGAAGTCATAGAAGAATATAGACCATATATTATTAGTTATATTCATGGACATTCACATTCTACTAAGGTTTATGATTGGTGTGATATAACTATTTTCAATTCTGGATCTCCTTATCATGATGATGAAATCCATTCTTCTTACAATGAGGATTTCAGAGGTAGATTTACCTTATTTAGAATTATGGAAAATGAAACAAACGATTTGAAATTAATTGCAATTGATATTTCATGGTCTCCTGATAATTATCAAGAAGGTGATATCTCAAGCCTTGATTTACAAATGAAAGAGTGGAAAGGCTTTCCCCATCAAGAAAATATAACTGGATGATTTCCAAAACATTAGGTCAGTAATATTACTAATCATCAGGTTTTTACTTGGTTACCAAAATATATGTGTACAGTATGTTTAGAACATAAAACAGGGGAGCGTGATTTTCAATGAAGGTAGATAGCATAATTTCTAGTATCTCATTGATTACATGGCGAAGGAGATATGCTCTTTGGGCTACAAAAGGTGCACCATTAACCGATTTAATTGAGCTAGACGATGCTCCGAAAAATAGCGAAATTTGCAGGTCAGGAGTTAGAGATTTTTTAATTTCTTTAATGTCTTGGGTTAAGAGTGCTCCAAATTGGCTCCCAAATCCAGTAATTGGATGGCAGAGGCGCAGCGGTATTCCTCTGCTATTGACTGGTATAAGGGACAAAACGCTCGTTGAAAAAGAAGAATGGTTGGAAATCATCAAGAAAGAAATTAAGGAACGATATGGAATTCCAATAGGGCTCAAGGAATCGGCTCGAAAAAAAGAAAAGAATGAGACTGA
>CATFLP010000039.1 GCA_949514915.1 Methanobacteriota archaeon
ACAAATGAAACAGATGAAGGAATTAATCTTGAATGGAGTATACCAATAATAAATAGCGGACAGAAATTTGAGCTTTCTTATGAAATTAAAGGAGATGGAGATTTGAAAATTTCAGATCTACAATCATTCAGAGGGGCTAAAATTGGAGATGAACTAGAAAGTGATGAAACAGCAGAAAGACCAGAAATAAAGGAAGATGATGGAAATAATGTTTCAGAGGAAGATTCAGAGCCTACTTTAGAAGATTATAGTTGGAGTGAAGATGTATTAATTGCAACAATGGAAGCCCATGGAATTACAGATAGAGACCTATTCATTGCCCATGCAATAAATTACGATGAAGATGGAAATCTATACCTTAAAAAATCTGAAATTGAAAAAGCTGCAAAAAATTTCAATTTAACTGAAGGTGAACCTGAGGCAGAACCTGAGGCAGAACCTGAAGCTGAACCTGAGGCAGAACCTGAAGCCGAAGATAATTTTGAGTCAACACTCGCAGGAATTACATATACTGCATCTGAGGAGCAAACATCAGATGATGAAAATGCCACAGACAATACAAATGAAGGTACTACAACTTGCCCAGTTTGTCAAGCAACTGTAGAAGCTGGAGCATCAAAATGTGGAGTTTGTGCATTTGAATTCCAATAAATTAGCACGGAGTCCAAGCAGGAAATGGATTAGAAGCATTAACATCGTCAACAATAGCCAAAACTGGGCACGGCATGTTAATCAGTAAATCTAGTAAAGGCGTAACTGTAAGTGGCATTCCTATTGATTCCCTACAGTCAACTACTAGGGTAGATTGCTCGCCATATCTTGAAATCCAATCTATTAATTCTGCTTCATTACCTTCAGGTTCAGCATCATCTTCATTACAACGCATAGTTCGCATTTTATTCCCTACACAATTAGGATCTGCTCCCCAATACCACAACATGTTTTGCTTGGAATATTTAGGAACTAATTCAATCTGTGAAAGCGACATTACTACTGGTCTATTCAACATAGGCATAGGTTGACCACTAACCCAACGGCTATTTTCTTCCCCGTGCATGAATTAGCCAATAACATCTATTTGATGAGGATAACGCTTAGAGGTTTTTCTTTAAAATATAGGGAAGCATTGATGCACCCCTTTCGTTTGAAGGCTGTTATGACAGGAGCAGAGGGAGGTAGCCAAGGTGCAGGGCCACCTCAAGCAGGAGGACAAATGATGTTCCTTTTGTTAATGATGATTTTAATGATGATGCTTGTTATGAATGAGAATGTTCGAGCATCATTAATGAACTATGCTGACCCGATTTTAAAGCCTATTGTCCCAGAAAACTCATTAATTTTGATGGTTTTCACACTTGGATCTGCTAGTATGGTTGTAAATACCATATTACGTTCTTTTTTCATGGATCCCATAGCACAAGCACACATAGCACATAGGCAAAGGCAAATAGGACAAATGGCTAATGAAGCAAGATTAGACCAAAATAAAGTTGCATTAGATACTGCAATGAGAATGAGAGAGAAAATGCTTCCTGACCAAATGTCAGTGCAAATGGGAGCATTTAAACCAATGATGTTTACAATGGTGTTTATTATTGCAATTTTTGCTTGGTTAGCATCATCTGTTGAAAACTTTAGAGTAGAATACATAAGTCTACCATGGTCACCAAAATGGGAATTAAGTGACACTGTAATGTGGATTATTCCAGTATGGGTTTTTGCATACATTGCAATGTCAGCCCCTCTAGGAAGAATCATTGACAGACATATTAAGTTGATCAGATACAAAAGCCACCCAATTGTTGTTGCTGGTAAGACTATTAAAGAACCATTATTAGAAGAATTTAGAAAAACAAATGAAAATAGTAAAACATTTTCTTCTGGTTCAAATCGTAGAAAAAATAATCAAAGAAATACAAAAAAATCAAAACAAAATAAATCTCATCGCTCTGTAAAATTAGATGGAGAATGTGAGTTATGTGGTAGTAACGAAATAGAAAGAGCGGGTTCTGGAAAATTAAGATGTGTTACTTGTAGACATGAATGGAGATGATGTCTTGGCAAAAATTACAATTAGTGGTCACCCAGGTAGTGGGACTACTACATTAGTTTCATTATTAGAAAACGAATTTAATTGGGATTCCATAAATGGAGGGAAAATATTTAGAAGTGCTGCTAAGAAAAAAAATATGAGTTTAGTTGATTTTGCAGAATTATGTTTAATTGATGATAAAGTAGATAAGGAATTAGATGAAGAATTAATAAATATCATTGAAAAAACCGATGGACCAGAGATTATAGAAAGTAGGCTAGCAGGACATTGGGCAATTAAAAAGAATGTTGAATGCAAGAAAATTTGGCTTAAAGTTGATGAAAAAATAAGAGCAGAAAGAGTCCAGATGAGAGAAGGTGGAGAATTAAACCAAGTATTATTTTCCATCAAAGAACGTGCTGAAAAAGATGATTTGAGGTTCAAAAAGTATTATCAAATTTCATTGGATGATATGACTCCATATACATTAGTTATTGATTGTAATACAATAACTCCTGATGAGATTGCTAAAAAAGTAATTGAGCACCTAAAAGAGGCATAAAAATGATAAATATTAACTCAGAATTAGAAGCTCCAGAATTAAATGGTCATTCTAGAGACTTCAATTCAAGAATGAAAGCTGGTTTTATTTTACTTGATAAACATCCAGGGCCAACAAGCCACCAATTATCTGCATGGGCAAGAGATTTATTAGAAATTGATAAATTAGCGCATGGAGGAACTTTAGACCCTTTTGCATCAGGTGTTTTGCCATTATTACTAGGTAAATCTATGAAACTAACTCCTTTGATTTTAAAACATGATAAGACATATATTGCAAGTTTAAAACTAAGCTCGACAACAACATTAGAAGCATTAAATGAATCAATAAAAATGTTAGAAGGTAGAATTTATAATGTTCCTCCAGAAATATCCGCAGTTAAAATTCAAGTAAGAACAAGGAATATTAAAAAATTAGACATACTAGATTTTGATGGAGAAAATTTACTAATTGAAATGGATTGTGAAGCAGGAACATATGTAAGAACCTTTGCAAGGGATCTAGGACTACTAATAGATAAAAAAATAATATTAAAAGAATTAAGGCGTTCAAAAAGTGGAAGGTTTACAGAAAATATGTGCGTTTCTATGGCTCAATTATCTGATGCATTGTGGAAATTAAAAGAATTAGGTGATGAATCGGCAATGTTGAAAATTTTAAATCCAATAGAAGAATTAGTTAGTAAGTTTCCTAGAATCATAATTAAACCATCTGCTCATGAAAGTTTAGGTAATGGGGCAACTATCATGTATCCTGCAGTCAGTCACATTAGTACTAATTTCAAAAAAGGTGATGATGTAGTAATTCAATCAAAAGATGGCGCATTATTGGCAATTGCAGAAGCAAAGCTTGACGCAGCAATAATTGCAGTAAAAGAAAAAGGAGCAATTGCTCAACCTAAACATGTTTTCTTATGACTATGCTTCTTCATATTCTTCATATATCCATTCATCAGTTTCTAATCGAATTTTTAGTAATCCCATTACCCCACATCCTGCCTCTTTTAATTCCGGTCCCCCAACCATGAAGCAAACAAATTTCTTAATAACCTACTTTTATGCTTTACCTATGAAAAAAGGATTATCCGCCCTATGGCATTCGTCTTTAAACAAAGCGGTCATTTAATTCTTTGAACTTTTTTAGGGCCAAAAAACAATGCTAAACCAAGTAAAATAAAACCAAGTAATATTCCGATTGGAGGTAAAATACCATTTAATTCACTTTCAGAAACTATGCTACTTTCATTTAAATCATTAATAATACTAAAAGATAAGATAATTTCATTGTTAGATTCATCCGATTCTTGAATTGTATCATGAGAATCTACTACTAATTTGAAAAGGTAATTGCCCTCAGAACCAGTTAAATTAACTGGGATTTCTACAAGATTACTTGATTTTGAACTAATTTGAGCAATTGTAAGATTACCAACAAGTTCGTCATTTAAATAGCACCTTACTGAAACAAAAGTTGCATCATTATTCCCCAAATTATCAATTTTGGCAGAAATAATAACATCTGACTCCCAAGAAGATTTAAATTTATTATTTTCTAAATCAACAATGCCATCTATACTTTCAATTTTTATCCAAGAAGGTTTAAGATCTGATTCAGAAAATGTATTAATAATAATCTTATGCGAAACAATACTGTTGCCATCTGAAAGTGTAAGTGTCACTTCTACAACACCTAATTCCAATGGAGTTAATGTTATTGTATTGTCAGAATTAATTACAGCAATCTCATTATTACTACTAAAATTAAGATCTTTTGTATCTGATTCTGCATCATAAATTGACCCGTTTATATCTAATTCACTACCAAGCTCAATCCATACCTCATCAGGATAATTTAGAATCATTGGCCCATCATTAATTTCAAGAACCTCTACGAAAAATGTATCATTCCAAGAATTCCCAGAACTATCAAAAACACTTACGCTAATTTCTGATATCCCATAAGAATCCTGAATTCCAAATATTTTCAAATGACCATCATCAATCAACGCTTCAACAACTCCCTCAGGATTTGTATTAACTGTAAAAGTAAGTGAATCCTTATTTGTTCTATCATCTGTACATGTATCCCTTAAAGGGATTATTTTATATTGCCCAGAATCCTCTAAAAATGAATCATTACCAATTACATCTTCAATAGGTAGGCAGATCGGATCTTCGTCCCATTCAGTAAAGGTAACTCCTTCTAGCGTGATTTCTTCAATCATAATTACTGCATCGCTCGAAGAACCATTAGAATCCCAATAAATTTGTACCCCTATTGCAAATAACAAAATTTCATTTGACATAAATAATTGAGAATTTAATCCCAAACTAATTTCTATTATTTCTAAATTAGAATTAATTTTTTGCTCAAAAATTACTTCAGAACCGATCTGTAACTTTATCCAACTTAAATCCTGATTAATTTGACCTAAATCTCCAGAAATGGCACCAGATAAATTTAAAATTAAATTATCATATCCATAATCATCACTTAATTCCAAATTTGTTTCTGCCTTAATTAAATCAAAACCACTTTCTGGCATTTGGTAAACAATATCAATAGCAACTGCATCAATCTCCAGTTGTGCTTCATCACTACCTCCAACAGATTCATAATTTAATTTAATAGAAGACGAAGAAATTGAATCCCAATCCCAATCATAAAAACTATCCAAATTATATGTCATATATGGAGTTGATAGATGATTTATTTCTCCTTGTGAAAATGTACTAGAAAATGAATCTACCATGAATACTCCTGCATCAGAGCTTATACTAAATTCAACTCTGTCATCATTCAATCCATTTGAAATTCTAAATGAAACCACTAATGAAACACTTACCAAAGGGAAATTATTAATCGAACTAAAATCAAAACCAGTTAGATCAATGTCCGCTCCAGATGAAATTGCCACTGAACCATCAGGCATCCCTTCTGCTGACTCGTGCCCAGAAGTAGAATCTGTAGCCCAAAATAACATTTCATTCACATTTTGTGCCCTTTGATGAGTTAAACTTAATTTCCCATCTGCAATAATAGCATCAGTATTTTTTGCATCTAATTCTGAAAACCCAAATTGAGATTCTATTTCCCATTCATTTGAACTATCAAAATCTCCTTGAGGAAAGACATTAATTTCATTTATTTGGTGTATACTTCTTGAAGAAGCCATTGGTGCTAAGAGAATTAATGAAATCAATAAAAAAACATAGAAGGCTCTCTTGTTAGTTAATCTGCCCATGTTGTCCGGTATCTTTCTAACCTCTTGAACGAAACGGTCTAAAGAACAAATTTGCTTATGTTTGTCGATTGTTTCAAATAACTCAAGCGGTTCGAGTGGTTTACTAGATGGCTGTGATAGTGTAGAGGTTAGCACGGTGGGTTGTGGTCCCGCCGGCCCGGGTTCAATTCCCGGTCACGGCCCCATCTCTATTCTAAGATGCTTTTATCGACATAATGATTCAATTAGTCAAATCATCTTTATTAATTTCATGACCCATTTTTTCTACTTTTGTTTCAAGATATTTGCGATTATGTTTTCCAACTCCTACAACTAATGGCATACGTTCTACAACATCAATTTTATATTTCTTTAATTGATTAACTTTTTCAGGGTTATTTGTTAATAAACAAACACTTTCAACTCCTATTGCAACTAACATTTTTGCAGCTAATTCATAATCTCTAGCATCACCTGGAAGGCCTAATTTAAGATTCGCTTCTAATGTATCTAAACCTTTATCTTGTAAATTATATGCTTGAATTTTAGAATGTAAACCAATTCCTCTTCCTTCTTGCCTAAGATATAATAAACAGCCCCACCCATTTGATTTTATGGTACTTAATGCACTTTCTAACTGTGGACCACAATCACATCTTAAACTACCAAAGGCATCACCAGTAAGACATTCAGAATGTATTCTAACAAGGGTTGGGTCTGGCCCTTTCATATCACCTAAGGTCAATGCAACATGGTCAAAACCTGTTTTTTCTTCATGAAATACTCTTATTCTAAATTCACCCTCTTTCAAAGGTAATTTAGCATCTGCAGGTATTTCTGATTTTTCAAAAAGGTCTCCGTCTGATTTAAAATTCATTTTCATCCCTCAAGGTGCTAATAATGTTATTTCCCATATTCCATCTTTTTCAAAAATATTTATTATTTCTGAAGAAATCCTGTTCGCTAATTTTGGAATATCATATTGAACATCTGAATCATCACAAATTAATTTTAATTGTTCTCCAGGTTCCATTTTCAACAACTCCTTTCTTGTTTCAAAAACAGGAATAGGGCAAACATAACCAAGCAAATTAAGCTCTTTCACCATATAATCAGTCCCTATCGATTTGGCCTCTTTTATTCACCACTTGAAATAATCGGATAAGTGCTTAAAAACAATATTTAGAAATTCATATGAACCATGCATTCATATTCTTTCTAGGCATACCAAAGAAATATGGAACTTCCAATAGGAGAAGCAAGTGATAAACCAAAAGTTCCAAGAAATGATGTTGATTTAAAAGAATTTATAGAAATGGGAAAAAAATACTTAGTCATTCCAATTTCACTAATATTTGTTGAAATTTTTTACAAATTACTTACCGCATCACAAGACACTCTTGCATGGATCCAAATTTTTGAAGCGAAATTATGGAATAAATTAAATCACATTATTTTCGGAAATGATTCATCTAAACTTGTTGAACATAAAAGTGGTTTAAACACTCAAGTAGAATTGTATAATCCTAATTTTCCAGAAATTACTAACAACATTATCCCTCTATATGTTTCAGATGAATGCGCAGGTGTTCATGAAATATTATTTATCTCTGTATTAATCTCCCTTACTCCAAATGTAAGTAGAAAAATAAAAGGTTGGAGTATCATGATTATGGCTGCAATTATATTTTGTTTAAACATGCTAAGATTAGTTGTACTTTACCCAATTGCACTTAGTAGTTGCAATAAGAATCCAGGAGAAGTGAATTGTGAATCTGCGATGTATGACTTCCACCAATTTGTTTTCGAATGGGGTTTTTTAATTACATTGGTAGTAATGTGGATTAGTTGGTTTTGCATAGTTAATAGCAAATTCTTCAAAAATATTTTTGAAATTAATAATTCGGATGAATGAATTAAACTACTGCGACATGCACAATTCTGCCCAAATCTTTATTTTTCTCTATAGCACTTATTACATAATCTACTTTTGATTGATGTATTTCTATTTTTGAATCCCTTTCATCGATAGAAATACTTCCAATCGCTAAATCTGAAATTCTGATTAATCCTTTAACCCAATCAAATAATTTCTGATGATTAAGTCCTTCATCAACTCCAACATCAATACTTAAACTAACCATTCCAAATAAATTAGAATGTTCATTCCAATCTTTCTTTCTACTAAAATACTGATTCTCATTTTCTGGTATTTCAGATTCATTAATGTCTAAACCATGCACATTCTTCAAAATAGAAACCATGCCCATTTCTTCTGAGGAAACTAATGACCAAGCAACACCAAAATTGCCCATTCTCCCAGTGCGGCCTATTCTGTGGACATAACTGTCAACTGCATTAGGAAGATCATAATTAACTACTAAATTTACTCCATCGACATGCAATCCTCTTGCAGCTACATCTGTTGATATCAATAAATCAATATTTCCTGATTTAAATTCGTTCATCACCTTCTCTCTTGCAGATTGAGACATATCTCCCTGTAATGAAGAAATTTTCTTATCTTTAATAACTTTTGAAAATCTTTGTTCCAGCATTTCAACCATTCTTTTAGTATTGCAAAAGACCAATATTTGGCCTTGAAAATTAAACTCAAAAAGAATATTTGATAATGCCCAACTTTTGTTAATTCTACCAATTCTACTAAATTTTTGACTAATATCAGGTATCTCAACTTCAAATTCAGATGTTAACACATGTTCTGGTTCATTCATCATTTCACTAGATAAATCCAAAATTTCTTGAGGGAATGTTGCACTAAACAATAATGTTTGTCTCTTGTCATTTGATTTACTAATTATCCATTGCACATCTGGGAAAAAACCCATATCTAACATTCTATCTGCTTCATCAAGAATAAGCATTTTCAATTTAGAAATATCTAATATTTTTTTGCGAATTAAATCAATTATTCTTCCAGGGGTACCAACTAATATCTCTATACCTGATTCTATCTTTTGGATTTGAGGTTCAATTCCGACTCCACCATAAAATGCATCAACTTTAATTTTTTTTGACCCTTTTAGCCAATTAAGTTCCTCAGAAACTTGAGATGCTAATTCTCGAGTAGGCGTTAAAATTAAGATTTGGATTGAGTTATCTTCGATACACCTCTCAATTGCAGGTATCCCAAAAGCAACTGTCTTCCCAGAACCTGTTTTCGCTTGAGCCAAAAGGTCCGTACCATTTAATGCAAAAGGAATCGAATCATTTTGAATATCTGTTGGGCTCGACCAACCTTTATTTCTAATTGCTGTAATTATCTCATTAGAAATGGGCCATTGGTCAAATGAGTTTTTATTTTCCATCAACTCAACTCAATCAAAGCATTTCACTTTCTTTAATTTCACGTTGTAACTCTCCAGTCCAGTATTTCAAGGCATTTTCTTTATTCATTGGCCTACCTGTCTGGCGTACGTGTTCAAGAATATATTGTTGGAACTTTTGTGCTTTTGTCCTATTAATTCCCTTTGGTGTTTCACCTGCCCACATTTTCTCAAATCTCTCTACATTTGAATTCATATCGCTCTACTCCTTTAACTCTTATACCTCGGCGACTAACATCACTATATTAACAATGACGGCTATGAACTTAACAAAGGCACTACAGTTTTTTCTTATCTTCTGGCACATTTACTACTTTCTTAATTTCTTTCTCTAATGGATCTATCGGTTCTGCAGGAGCAAGATATTTGTTCTTTTGTTTCTCATCTCCTTCGAGTTGGTCATCCTTGCTATATTCAATTAATATCTCTTTTAATTTTGTATTTTTCTCATGATTCAATAATTCAAATGAAAGGTCTCTTAATTCGTCTTCACTCATTAATCTTGGTAACATCTTTATGCAATTTCTCCTTATTTCTATATCACTATGCCTAGAACCACGAATAATTAATGAATTTACTCTACTACCTGCACCTAATTTTTCTAATGCCTCTACGGCTCTCTTTCTTACAGGCTTATATGAATCAAAAAGTGACATTTCTGCAAAAATCAAAGCTTGTCTAGGTTCATGATGGGTAACTGTTTTAATTGCTTTCGATGCATTGTCTCTAACCTTGTCATCCTCATCTTGAAGGGCCCAACTTACCAAATCCCAAGCTATTGCGGATTTTCTATTTGCTGCTTTCGACAACATATTTGCAGACCTCCTTCTCAAGTCAACATCATCTTCTCTCGACAATATATCCAAATGTGCCATTGCAGCATCTGGCCATTTTTTCATTAATTCGTTCAATGCTTTCCATGCACCGTCCCTTCTCGATTTGAGTTCATGCCTCAATTCAATGTATAATAGAACTTCACATCCAGAAGGAAATATAGGAACTGATGCGATTAATGACTTCATTGCAGTTCTACGAACTTCAGGAACTTCATCATCTAACAATTCTGCTAAAATATCCCATAATCCGTCTGGTTTTCTGCATGCACAGATATGTAATATTTGCAAAGATGCAATTCTATACTCTGGTAATGGATCATTAAGGCCCATTATAAGTACCTCATAAATTTCATCATTATTATTTGATTTTAATCTTGGAAGGGCCCTAATACCATCAGCCCGATCTAATATTATTTTGCCCTGCGCTTCATATTCTGTAGGGATATCATCAATCACAACCTCATTAATTTCCCCTTTAGCCAAAGGCAATATTTCTTCATAAAGTTTTTTTAATTGAAAAATACTAAGTTCTAATCCATCCCATTTTGAAATTGGTGGTTTCAAGGTAGTTTCTATTTCTACATCTTTCTCTGAATAAAGAGGTTCACCTGTTTTTGGGTGCCTTGCCACGTATCTAGACATGTTTGAAATCGAAACCCGTAAGGTATCATCTTCAATAACCCTCGCTAATATAGATACATTTGGGGCGAGAGATGGAAGTTTTTGAAAGATTTGTTTTTCACAAAGGTCTGTTATATCCTGGAGCAATAAAACCAGACTCTAAGAAGCTTAAAAATAAAAAATTACTATTGCATGAAAGAGATGGTTTCAATATGGAAAGGATTAGAAAAATATCTAAGTTACATCCAGATTCTATTTGGGACCCACAAGATGCAAATCATGGATCACTATTAGATTCAGTCATGCTAGGTTTTACATATGTCACAATTGATGGTTGGACTGATGTTGCTAAATTGAGAATTTCACACGCACTTTGTAAAAATGCCATCACGAAATTTAGACTAAATAAATCTATAGAAGAAACAATATTAAGGTTGGATTTGCTAAAAAAAGATATTCAAAGGCCAATTTTAATTATTGGAGAAAATCCTGGAGACATTCAAGAATTTTTTGATAGAATAGATACTAAACTTGCAAGATTATATGATTGGTATATCGCACCATCTACTCCAAATGAGGTTTTATCTAGTATCGAATTAAAAATAAGAGGATGGTGTAGTTCGGCTAATATTAAATAAGGTGTTTAAAATGGTAATTATTGAAAATGAAATATTACAATTAATTAGTACTACTTGGATCAATTCTCCTAAAGACCCATTATCTAAAAAATATGTAGCAAGATATTGGAGCATAGATACTCAATGGATGAACCATTCTGAGGCAGAGATTTTAATTTCAAAATTAATAGAGGAAAAATGGATTGTTGAGGAGAATAAATTACTTTCCCCAAATATAAATATTGATTTAGAATCAATCTCCTTTGGATGGGCTCCAAAAAAAGTCATTCATGAAAAAATACCTCAAAATAAAATAAAATCAAAAAATCTGGAAATTAATAAAAATACTGAAGAAATAAAAGAATCAGAATCAAGCAACATAATAGAATTAAATAATTCTCAAAGACGTTTGGTAAGGTATATATCTGCAAATACGGGAGTTTTAAAAAATGAAATCATTAGAAGGTGTGCAAGAAAAAAAAGAAGTCTCGGCCAAATAACAACTACTGTTTGCTTGTTACTAATCGCTAAAGAACAGGGTATGGAAATGGATGAATTAGTAGATGGGATAAATTAATACTTCATTTTCCATTTTCATTTGATTCTACTAATAAAACAGGTAGCACAACAAGTGAAAGAATCACTGAGAAAAATACTGTTAATGAAGTGATTAAACCAAATTCCCTAACTACAGGCATAGGAGATAAAGTCAATACTGCAAATCCACAAATAGTCGTACCTGCAGACATTAATAATGCTAAACCAGTAGATGAATGCATACGGTTAACAGCTTCCCAATTATCTCCAGGATTAGATTTTATTTCATCTTCAAACCTACGCCAGACATGTATTGAATAATCGATGCCTATACCAATAGTTAATGCCGTCACCATAATAGTAAGCACATTCCATTGTAATCCGAGGGCAGCCATTGAACCAATAACCCAAAATGCTGCTACACCAACGGGAGCAATTACAACTAATGCAGGAGTAAATCTGCGTGTTAATAACATTAAAACAAGGAACGACACAACAAGGCTAATCGAAGTAGATTGTACTTGAGAATTTGTCATCCCGGTTAACACAGTATCTATCTTCACCATATCTCCAGTAAGATATACTACTGCACCCAGACCTCCAATTTGTCCAGAAATTGTTTCTACACGATCTCTTAAATCTTGTACTATTTCTGTATTTTCAATATTAGTTCCAGAATTAACATATATGCTAATTCTTAATTTATTTATCTCACCATTCGAATCAATTACCGCAGAATCACTTACCCTCTCAGACCATGTTGATCCAGTAAGAGGATCTCCTACAGTATTGTTTTCTAATAAATTTAATAATGCTAATCCAAGATTTATGTCTTCTGTGGAATTAATTTTACCTACATCATCTCCAAAAAGTTTCAAATTAAAGTTTTCACCCCATTTCGGATCTAATTCTAAAGCATCACGAATTATTGAATAAACGCCATTATATTGTGTTCTTCCACTATCTCCTGAAGGATGTACAACTCCTTTTGTAAGTGGCAAAGTACTATCTAAATATTGCATAGAGTCCAATAGGGTATCTCCTCCTTCAATTGAATAAAGTGAACCCGCTGGCTCAATTAATACATATACTAATTGAATACTTGAATAATCATAAGAGTTTTGTAAATCATCCCTTAATTCCATTACAGGCATATCTTCATCTAAAAAGTCTGTCAAATCGAATTCTGTTTTAATCATCATTGCACCGAAAACTGAACCTACTGTTAACAAACCAGTAACAATCATGATTATTGCCTTTTGTTCACTTTGAAATTTCATTAAATTCCTAAATGCTTCTCCAAGACTACCTGTGGATGCTAAAGATAATTTTCCACCTGAAAGTTTCTCTCCATAAACATGCATACAACCAACAATTACAGTTGAACAAAAGAAAGCACTTACAACTCCAAGCGCTAATGAAACCCCAAAAGATTTCAAAGGAGGTAATGGTGAAAACATATTTGCCATAAATGCCGCTACTGTGGTAATTACAGCTAATGACAAAGGAAGTGCTAAATTTTCAATAGAGTTCAACCAAGCATCAACTGTAGTTTGACCTTCATTACGATGTATTTCATAACGCCTTTGTAAATGAATTGAATAGTCTATCCCAAGTCCCAAAACCAATGGAGCTACTGCAACATCTAAAGCAGTAAATTGCACATCAAAAGTACTTAATAATCCATATGTCCAAGTTAAAGCCATCAATAATCCTGTCAATGGAAATAATACCCCGGTAATTGTCTTAAATGCTAATGATAATACTATTACTACTACAGATAGTGCTAATAATATTAATAATGCTAGACTTTTCATTGTACTTTCATCTACATCATGACTAATAATATCCGTAGATATTGCAGAATATGTCAATTCCGATTCAGAAGAAATCTCATTCAAAAGGTTTCTTAATTGAACTTGTATTTCTTTTGATTTTTCGTGACTTAATGAAGTATCTATGTCAATAATCCATAACGTAGAGGTTGCAGAAGGAGTTGGATCTTTGTTAGTATTCCTATCATCTATCCATGATTCCAATCCGCTACTTTCTAAATCATTACTAAGAATTGCTGAACTAATAAAAGTCCCATAAGCTAAAAGTTGTTCATTAGATGAAATCTCAGAACTTCCTAAATCTTCAGGCACAGTCCTATTCAATAAATCACTCCAATTAGAAACAGAAGCCAGATTGCTTCCATTATCATTTTCAAAAAGTGCGAGATCTATTATTTCAGAAATTGCAATTATTTGTTCTATTTCAGAACCGTTATCTGGTAAAAGATTCAATAAGTTATAATAATCGATTTGCTGCTTTTGCAAAGATTCTATAGACAATACATTGCCACCATTTTTCATTTCAACATTAACTAAAACTTGCTTTGTTTGATTTCCCATCTCAATTCCAAATTCCTCTGCTGCCTCACTAGCAGAATCATTGGGTGCAAATTCTGCAATTTCAGTATTAAATGAAGGAAGTGGATATAGTTGAAATGCAAGGACTGTTGTTATGAAAAATGAAACTATTAAAACCGGAAGTGAATATTTTGTAAAACTTTCAGAAAACCTATGCTTGTTCTTCACGATTTTCTCTCCGCCCATGTTATTGCCAGCAGTTATCTTTCATAAGCAATAGAGTAAGTTCTAGAAATTATACACTCCAAAGGTTCAATAAAGGGACTCTTCTCGCATGTTCGATTTATATGCCAATAAAGGTACTACAGATGGAAGGAAATGAGTTGAAATTAAGGTTTGAAGGCGAAAGTCATACATCACTAGAATTGTTTAGAGCGAAACTAGATTCATACAGCACAGTAGAATACATCAACTTTTTCCCAGGACATCCTGAATTAGACGACCCTGAATTATACATTAGAACAAAAGGAAAAACAAACCCAGTTAAGTTAATTCAAGACGCATGTAAAGAACTTTCCAAAGAATTTGGCTCAATTACAGTTAAGGAGTGATTCTGTGGCATTAGCCACAATTTCTGAAATTGAAAAAAGAGTAGGATTAGACACTTATGCTGTCGAGAACGAAGGCATTGGTGGGCTACTTAAGGTTAAAATTTCAGATTTTAGAGTAGAAGAAGATTTTAAGAGGATTTCATTAGATCCTAAAGGAAGGTTTTCAGTAATTGAAGTTACACTCAAAAATTGGGAAACAAATAGATTCGTAAATCGCATATCAAAGGAATTGAAAATTTCTAGAAATAGAATTTGGTTTTCTGGTACAAAAGATAAGAGAGCTATTACAAGTCAACTTATGATAATTGATGCCCCAATGCATAAAATAGAGAATATTGAATTAAATGATGTGAATATTTCATGCATAGGAAGAACACATCAAAAATTAAAATTTGGTGAGCATATTTCAAATAAATTCACTGTAATAGTAAGAGGTTGCGCAAAACAAGACGGTAGTCCAATGAGTGATGATGAAGCCCTAAAAAATGCAAAAGAAATCATTTCAGACATGGAAGAAAAATTAGGTGAGGGTTTATTTCCTAATTGGATTGGACCTCAACGTTTTGGAGGTTTAAGGGCTGTTACTGCAGAAGTAGGGCAGAAAGTAATTGATGAAGATTTCGAGGGGGCAGTAAATACTTACTTAGGAATGGTAAGCCCATTTGAAAGCGAAGAAGTAATAGAATTTAGAGAACTATGGAATAATTCAAAAGACATTGAAGCTTGTTTAGAAATAATACCTAAAAAATTAGGTTTTGAAAGAAACATGCTTCAAAAATTAAAAACAACAGGAGATTACCTTTCTGCATTCAAAACACTTCCTAATAATTTACAATTAATGACAATTCATGCAGTACAATCAAAAGTATTTAACAAATATTTAGCGTCAAGAATTAAATCAAAACTAACATTAAATCGCCCACTAATAGGAGATATTGTAGGGCACATAAATGAAAAAGGAAACATCGATGGGAAAAATATTGTTCTTGTTGAAAAAGACACATTAAAAAGAATTGAAAGAAATTGTAACTTAGGTCGTTTAGCCATAACAGGGCCATTGCCAGGATTTGAGAATATAATCGCAACTGGCAAAATTGGTAAATTAGAAAAAGAAGTTATTAAGAAGGAAAATTTTAATGAAAATAGTTGGCAAATAGATAAGATACCAAGATTATCTTCCTCTGGATCTCGCAGAGCAATAACAAGTAATTACAGAAACATAAGTATTGAATTATGTCCAAAAGAAGTAGAATCTGAGCAATCAAAAAAATGGGATGAAGGACCTAAAAAAGGAGACAGATGGAATCCTGAAGGTGCTGCTTTAAAATTTAAATTTTCACTTCCTCCAGGATCATATGCATCCATACTTCTGAGAGAAATAATGAGGTCACCAATTAACCACTATTAATTTTAGAGAAGTCTTCCCATTCCAAGAACTTCTATTTCACCAACGCCTTCAATGCTAGACATTGCTTCTTCGAATTTATCTACAAGACCTTCTGCATCTTCAATAACTGCATGTAATTCTACGTACATCAAACCAAAAGCAAGTGGCTTCTTTTCAACATTATGTATTTTACCAACTTCATTATCAATATTCTCTAATGATGTAACTAAATCATCTATTGCAACCTCTACATCTGGATCTGGCATTACTTTATATTGAACTGCTACTTCTCCCATAAAATCACCTTAAGGACCTGTGAAACCACAAGTTGTACATACATAGGTTACACCTTGATTTCTACAAATTGGACTCCTTCCTATGTGTGTTCCACATTCTGGGCATGGAAAAGATGTTGATTCAGGCTCTACTAAAGGTACGCCTGATGAATTACACACATCTGCTCTCTCTGCCATATTATGTCCAAAGCGGCCGACCTACTTCCAGTATATGAGTATATAGGAACTTATTTTGCTTTATGTAACCTGAAACCAATTGCTGATTTTTCATTGACTTCTTCTTCTTCAGAATTATAGATTGTATTTAATTCAGAAAGTATAGAGGCACCAGTATTTTTCCAAGGCACATGATTTTTACAAATAAGATACACTTCAGAAGAACTATTCCTACTTGCTTCTGGAGAATATCTCTTTACACTAGAAAATCTAGGTTTAACTAATTGTATTAATTTTTCAATACCCTCTCCTTGAAAGATCTTTGTTACAAAATTGCCTCCAGGACAAAGTAAGGGTAATGAAAAATCAAAAACAGATGCTACAAGTTGTAATGAAATTATTTGGTCTCTTGACCAATTACCTGTCAAATTAGGGGAAATATCTGAAACAACTGTATTTATCATTGAATCAGAAAATGCTTCAATTGTTCTTTTTTGTGTTTCTAGATCTGTAATATCTCCAACAATAAATACACAACCATCAACTGGTTCGCAAGGTTCTAAATCAACACCTACAACATATCCATCATCGCCTGCAAATTCAACAGAAACCTGAGACCAACCTCCAGGATGTGAACCAACATCCAAAACATTATCTCCTTCACGAATTAAATTAAATTTCTTTTGAATTTGTATTAACTTAAAGGCTGAACGAGCACGATAACCTGAATTTTTTGCCATTTTTCTCCAAGAATCCCTCCTGTGAGAATCAGCCCATCTGTCCGCCATATGTTAACCCAAGATAAACAAGCGAATAAAAGACCCGTAACGTTTGGGACGTATTGATTGGGATGAGTAGAAATGCAAAAATGCCAATAATTTTAATTTTATCACTGACCATGTGCTTATTGAATGGTTCTTTAATTAATCCCGATTCATTTACAAAAGATTTAACAAAAGGTATCGAAACTAAGGGAGGTTCTTTAATTCTTTTTGAGGAATATACTGCCACATGGTGCCAAATATGTTCAGAAATAGAGCCTGGAATAGAGGATTTAACTTCTAAAAACAACGATAAAGTTGCATTATTAAAATTACATCCCTCAGATGGTGTTGATGAACTTGGAAATTATGCTAGTTCTAAAAGAATCAGTTCATTATTCAATAATAGTCTCAAACAAACACCAACATTTCTATTAGATGGAGATATTGTTTTTGAAGGAGCACCAACAATGAGTCAATTAAATTCTATGATTTTACAAACTCAAAGTAAAAAATCAAATTTCACAGAAATATCATTTTCAGTTAAAAGAATTAATCAAACTATACACTTTGAAATTAATATCGAGAATAATATTTCGGGATTAATCAACATAATGATACTTGAAAATAAGATGACAGCAAATAGTCCAGACGGTGATTTAAAAAAATATGATCATGTGCTAAGAAATATGTTAAGCATTAATGTAAGCAACAATAAATCAATTAATATTAATGAGCAATGGGGCTTTGAGATAAATAAATCAGAAAATGGAATCCAAATGTTAGCAACATTCAACTTGGAGGGAGACATAAATATTGAAAATTTAGGATTTATCGCATCTCATGAAGTAATTACGGAAAATATCACTACTGTTCTTGGTACTGTAAAAATAATACAGGGAATTGAAACTAATAACAAGTACAATAATACCATTCCAATATTCATGATATTTCTTGCATTGGGTATTTTTGCATCATTAGGTTTTTTGGAAAAGAAAAATAAAATTGATGATGATGAATAACTAACTAATAATTAACAAATTCTAAGATTTAATGCGAATGTATTATGTGCTAGTATGCTAGTAAACATAACATGAGGGAACGTCTGGAGCAAAAAAACTTAGTAAGAACAATATTAAATGAATGGCTAATTGAATATACAGTAGAATCAAGTAACGGGATAGAACATCACCTCAACATTATTGAAGCCATGGACATTAAAGAAGTTCAAATCAAGTTGTTTTCAGATTTGAGAGAAAGGTATCCTGCAGAAGCAAGAATAGAAGTGACTATTTTAATGTTAGAAATAGTTCAAAATAAAGCTGAAATAGATTTATTCAACACTCACGAAGAATATGTCCCATAAGTAACAATTTATATCTAAATTATGTGTTCTGATTAATTGGAGAATTATCCCATAAACCCGATTGATGAATATCATAAATCCAATAAGATGAAATTAATACTAGTAAGTTAGCTAAATGCGCACCTGTACAATATTGACAAAAGACTCCTAATTCAAAAACTTCAACATAGATTAACCATAATATTGGGACCATTCCCATTGCAGGAATAATAAATAATGCATTTATCCAATTTCCAATATTTTTATCTTCGGGCGATTTCCTAAGTACTAATAAAATAAAAATTATGGATGCAAAGGCTAACATCCCAAGAATTCCCCATGGAATTCCAAAAAATGGATCCGCATTATATGCGTCATTGGATATCACGTCCCCGCAATTAAAAACGCTAAAAGCAGAACAACCAGAATTACCTCCTACTTCATGTAATTTCTGATGAATATAATAAGTATGTGTACTTACTAAATATCCTCCAAAAGATAAAAGCAACATCCCATTTATCATTCTAGTCTGAGTACTATGAAATTTTGATGAAAATCGGCCCCCTGCGGGAGAAACTAATAAAAAACCACTAATTATCATCACTAAATAAAGATACAATGGCCAATCAGTCATATTAAACACCACTAACCTGAGAACATAATTGATTATCTCCTCCATCCTTACAAATTAAATTAGTTAATTCAATTCCAATCTCATTAAGATTATCTTGTTGCCCATCCCATCCAACAATACCATTTGGTTTTAGAATCATATAATGAGGTGTTCCTTTTGGAGAATACTTTTGAAATATTTCATTACTTAAATCATCAATATATACTCCTGGATGTGGATCTCCTGGTCTTGTTGAACAATCTTTAGAATCACCAAAGCATCCACTATGAGGGAGTTTCTCTTGGAATGCTACAATCTCTTCTATAGATGATGTATGGCCATCTATTGGCAATTGAACTGCGATAATAATGAATTGTACTCTGTCTGCCACTCCATAATCAATTAATTGTGAATTTAAACTACTTATTTTACCCGCAGAATTCCAACAATGTGGGCAATCAGTATCTAAAAATTCAATGATCGTGAAAACACCTTCAGTATAATTTCCAGACCAATTCATATCTAAATGCTCATATAATCTATATGAAAACCAATCTGCAGTATCATTACCTGGAAGATGTGCTAACCCTGTAAAATCGGGAGCCATCTCTCCTTTTCCTATACCTGCAGTCACTCCATTTGTATTTATTGAAACTACTAAGAAAGATGCCAATAATAGGCTTACTACAAATATAGCACCAGGCATCCATTCCGCTGCATCATCATTTTTTTCAATTTCTATTCTTCTCAAATAATCACCTAAAGACCAATTTCTTCAATTAATGATTTTGCAGTATGCCTAACTGCATCATCACTTTGAAAATTACAATTAAATCCGCTTTCTGTTAATTTATTAACTTCCAACATTGCTTTTGGAACATCCCCAGCCCATCCTCTATCTCCTCCAGTAAATTCTATTTTTACATTGGAATAACCTGTTGATTCAATTACTATTTCAGCAATTCTACTAACAGAACAAGTATCTGAAGAACCTAAATTTACATAATTTAAATCTTCATTAAATTTTTCTACAACATGAATCATCGCCCTAGAGCAATCAATAACTTCCATATATGACTTTTCTTGAAGTCCATTTCCTAAAACCTCAAGTCTACTTGGATCTTTTTTTAATTTATGAATAAAATCAAATATAACTCCGTGAGTTCCTCTTGTACCAATTATATTAGCAAATCTAAAAATCCAAGCTTTAATTCCAAAAGTTCCTACCCATGCACTAATTAATCCTTCAGAACCTAATTTTGACGCACCATATAAACTAATTGGGAATAATGGACCATAATCTTCGGGTGTTGGCATTTTTTTGGCCTCTCCATAAACTACTGAGGATGAAGCAAATGCAATATTCTTACAACCATTAATTCTCATTGACTCTAATACATTATATGTTGCAACAGTACCTTGTTTAAGATCAGTATCTGTTATTGTAGTTCCTAATCTTATGTCTGGATTTGCAGCTAAATGATAAACAATATCAATATCTCCCATTGAGTCCTTTAGTTTTTCTAAATCTAATAAATCTCCATTAATAAATTCTAAATTACCTGTTGATTTAGCAGAATCTAAAAAATTAATTTTACCACTCGAGAGATTATCATAAACAATCACATCATTGCCTGCTTTGATTAATTCATCTACAAGATGCGAGCCAATAAAACCAGCACCTCCTGTCACAAACACTCGGCTCATATTGTATTTCCGAGTGTAATAGATATATTGAATATACGTACAATAGTTCTCAATTAGAGATTATTTTCATTACTATATTAGGTAAGACCAAATAGATATGACTTTAGCAATTAATTAATGGAAGAGGATGAAAGAGCTATACAAAATGAGGAGAAAATCCTTGTAGGCATCCCATTATTTAATTCGGAAGAAACTATTGCATCCATAGTTCTATCATCAATGAAATATTCTGATGAAGTTGTTTGCATAGATGATGGTTCAACAGATTTATCAGCAGAAATTGCAAAAAAAACAGGAGCAACAGTTATTTCTCATGAGAAAAATAGAGGCGTGGGCGGAGTTGCTAAAACACTATTTAATTATGCAAAAGAAAAAAATGCATCTGTAGTTGTTTTAATCGATAGTGATGGGCAGCACAACCCAGAAGATTTACCAAAATTAATTGAACCTTTAAAAAAAGGAAAAGCAGACTTAGTCATAGGTTCAAGGTTTGTAAGTGGAGGCAAAAGTAAGGATATGCCAACATATAGAAAATTTGGTTTAAAAATGATCAATACTGTTAGTAAATGGCATTCGAAACAACTAGTTAGAGATACTCAGTCTGGATATCGTGCATTTAATAAAAAAGCAATAAATACAGTTAGATTTGAAAATGAAGGCATGAAATCATCACTAGAAATATTGGAATCTATTTCAGATAAAGGCCTAAGAATTTTAGAAGTTCCAACAACAATAAGATATGACCTAGATAAAACATCTAGTTTACATCCAATACCACATGGAATTTCTGTTTTTAGCTATGCACTACTAACACTATCTCAAAAAAAGCCTTTGTTGGTTTTTGGAGCACCTGGTTTGTTAATGATAATTCTTGGTGCTATGTTTGGATTAAGAACAATAAATCATGTCTCACAATGGACAGGACTAACTGTTGGACCTGGAGTAACATTTGTATGGATTGGTGCATTAGGCATTCCATTACTTGTTTCAGGAATAGTTTTACAATATGCAAGAAAAGTTCTCAAAGATTCAATACAGCAATAATAATTATCAAACAAGGGTTTAATTCATGAAATAAACCCGACTCGGCTTAACCGTGACAAGTGAAGATAGTTCTGAAAGTATTTTCAAAAAGGCTATGAATTATAGCTCTGAAAAATACGAAATTGCTAATAAAAACATTGATAAAATGAATAAAGCAATTGGCGAAAAAGTCACATTAAATCTAGATAAAACGTATAAAACTGTTCTCGCAGCTCCAATCGTAACTCTAGCATTTATGCTTTTGATAACTAGTTGGTTTGCATATTCTGCAAAAGATTTTGAAGAACAAATTGTAGGAGATGTAGAAATTTACCTTCCAGAAGGTGCAGAATCTACAGATCTCTTACTAGAAGTTAGAGAACAGTGGTCAACAGATATTGCATTAATATATATTCAAACAAATAATGCATTATATGGAGATGAAAATGCAAATGTAACAAATGAAAATATTCTCAAAGAAATTAGTTGGGTAGAAGGAGATGCAGAAAATATCGGTGAAAGTTCAACTAGGAGAGGAATTGACTACAAAAAAGACGATAGAGGGAAAGAAGATGGTGTAGTATGGGTTCTTTCAATAGCTCAAATAATTAAAGAAGCAAATAGTAGTGATGGAAGATTTATGCATTCTTTTTGTGAACATGGATTAGAAGAAAGATTGCCTCTTTCAATCCCCTGTTCTGAAACTGACCAAGGACCTTGGGGTAGTTATGCTATACCAGACCAGCAAAAAATCGATGAAATTGTTTCAAGATTACAGGGTTCATTATCAGGAATGGTAGCAGATACAAATAATGATGGAATATGGGATACAACATTTATTCTAATTGGGTTACGTCATGATTTATCTGATTCAGAGCACAAAGATTTTGCAGCAATACATGAACACGCACAGAATATTTTAGACAATAGAAGTTCTGTGGGATTAACTCAAACTGAAATGACATTGACAGGACTTACAAAAGTTCTTGAAGATATTTCAAATGAAGTATATGATGATTTGACAAAAATAATGCCTTGGAGTTTGATATTTGTAGTAGGAATTGTAACATTATTACACAGAAGTTGGAAGATTGTACTTATTTCGGGAATTCCTATTATTATGGCACTTGCAGTAACTATTGGTTCAACCGTTGTATTTGATGTGATGCTTACTCCCATGATTATTTCTGCTGGTCCTATTCTTGTTGGTTTAGGTGTTGATTATGCCCTTCACATAGTGAATAGAATTGAAGAATCTAGAAAAAGAATATTAGATGAAATTCAAGAACGTAATTATAAATCAAGACAACTAGGAAAACCAGAAGAACATATACCAGATAATTGGGATGCTGATCTATTTAGGGAAGCAGTAATGGAATCTATGAGTACAACTGGAAAGGCTGTGCTTCTCTCTGCAGTTACAACAATGATTGGTTTTGGAGTTCTTACAGTTAGCAAAATTGTTCCAATAGTGCCTATGAGAACAGTTGGAATCACACTAGTTCTTGGTATTGTTTGCACATTAATATTCTCTTGTATATTAGTTCCAGTACTTGCTTGGCTACTTAGATTTACAAAACGCTCAAATCCAAGTTCATGGAAAAATATTGGTAAAATGCCTGTTAAATATTTTGGAGTAATTTTAATTGTAACCGCATTATTCTCTGGATGGGGATTATATTACATGCAAGAAGAATTAGGCAAACCTATTGCAGGTTCATCTGAAGCACCTGAAGGAATAAGGTCACTAGAAACACTAGCTGATTATTCAGTAGAATTCCAATCTGGCCAAACAAGTATGTTTATTTTCAGTGCTGAAGAAAGAAATTCTAATAATGGTACTACAGACATAAGAGATTTACCTGTTTTAGATACAATAGACTTAGTTGAATCAGAAGTTTCAAAAGTGGATAATACAACCACCACTAGCCTTATTACCTTCCTAAAAAGTATACATGTAACTCTTGGATTAGATGGAAATAATGTCTATAGTGACAGTTTATGGGGTATTTTACACAATGACTGTTGGGAATGGGATGGAGACAATAATGTTGATGTTTCTGAACTACCTCTTTGTACATCATTATATGCAATGGAGCAATTAGATTCTGGTTCTAGAGCGGAATTAAGAGGTGATTTAGTAGATGTTTCATTAGATACATTAAGCGAAGAAGTAAGATCAATGCTAATGAATGAAAATGAGACAAAAACATTGGTTTATGTTGAGCAACCATATATGAATCTAATTACTGCTGGAGGTTTGAGAGATCAAATTGATGTAATTTTAGAAGAAGATTCCATATTAATGGGTACTGAAACAAGCAAATTAACTGGAGGACTTCCTGTTTCACTAGACATAAATAAAGGAATTCATGACGCTCAGTCATTAACAACAATAATCACATTATTCGTACTAACTGCATTTTTAATTTTAGTTTTCAGAAACTTTAGAATTGGAGTTACTACTATGATTCCAGTAGCAATTGTAATTTTATGGCAGCCATTACTGATGAGAGGAGGGGATGTAAACGTTAATGTATTTACTGCAATGGTTGGAAGCATTGTATTTGGAATAGGTGTTGATGATTGTATACATATGATTGAAAGGATAAGAGAAGAAGGTGAGACTCCCACAGGTTTAGCGCATTCTATAGAATCCACAGGTCAAACAATATTTGAAACAAGTGCCACAACAATGGCAGGAATTTCTGCTGGTTTCCTTGTGGCATTCCCTGGGTTAGAAAATTTCTTTATGCTAATGTTTCTTTTAATCGGTTTCGCATTCTTAACGTCTGTATTTTTATTACCAGCTATAATAACTGCTTGGTATGAAACAAAATCAAGGATCTCAGGAAATGGCACTTGGATTAAATTTGAGGGTGATGCTATTTTTGAGGAATCTGATGATTCAATAAAAGATGCTGTATGAATGAATGATTAAGTAATTAATTTAAACACCATAGAGAAAGTTGAAAAGTAATCATTAACTTCGAAATTTGAGGGAGTGGAAGGACCGCTGACAGGGCTCGACCCTGAGGAAAGTCCCCTCTCCAAAGTGCAAGGTGACTAGAAATAGAGTCAGGAATGGCTGGCAATGTATTAGAAACGAACAATATTGGGTGTGTACGATGAATCTGAAAAGACGAGGTTGCTCAATTATTGCTGAAACGAATATCCTCATCGGAGCAAGTCCAAACAATCCCGTTAAGGTTGCACGCTTAGGGAAGGGTAGGACGCATAGTTGAATGCGGTCGACTGAAAGGTTAACAGAAAGGGGCTTACTCTCCACTCCCTCATCAATTAAACATCCTTCCAAGAAGTTCCATCCCACCATTTAGGAGTATTATCTCCTTCCATCCTCCAAGTATATCCCTTTTCATCTGTCCATTGCTTCACATTATTTTCTTTGATCTTTGGCTTTATTACTTCTTTTACTTGCACCAATTCTGAAGTAATTTTTGGTGGCGGTGGTAAAGGTGGCATTTCAATAAGTTCTACTTTCTTTTCAGGAGGTTCTTCTTCCTCATAATAATCCTCAAATTCCTCATAATATTCATCATCTGAATTATAAAAAACAAATAAAAGTGAAATTACAATCACTAATACAATAAATACGCCAATAAATATCGTTCCTGTACTTTCGAAACTAGAAAATAAAGATGTTTCTTGTTCTGTAACTGAAACTAAAGAACCTTCTCCTAGATATTCATTATTCCATCTAACTTCAATCCATTGAGAACCTATTGTATCTGGAGCCCAATCTAAGGCAATAGAAGACTTAGAATTTATAGTAACATCTATGGGTTCTTGTGCAATAATAAATTCACCTTTAGCATTTCTAACCAATACTGTAATATTTGTATTAGCATCAGAATTTCCTTCATTTTTCAAGGTAATAACGACTTTCAAAGGATCTCCAATTTTTATCCCACCGTATTTAGAATAAGTTATGTCAGTTATTACTAACTCGGGTTGATATGGCAATATCGTCCAAGATGCCAGAGGATATAATTCTGAATTCTCTTCGGTTTCTATTTGATTTCCTGCGGCATCAGAACCTTCTATCCAAACATTTAATCTCAATTCTTGATCTATTGGAAGTTCATCAATTTTATCAAACAAGGGAATTAATATAGAAAGTGAATATCTTCCAGCAATTGGATCAACAATATCTAATAGTTCAATACTCTCTTTGAAAATATAATTTTGAGGTAATTCATTTTCAGGACTAATTGACCAATGAATTATTACTGAATCATGCAATAATTTTGTTGTTTCTTTGATACTTAATTCAATAACCAATTCATTTATTTGTTCCCTATCGAAAACAGAATCTGGCCTTGGAGAATTTATTTGCTCTAATTCTGGTGCCTGATTGTCAACAACAACCCAAGTAGTTGCCATATTACCTGAATCGAAAACACCTAAATTTAAATCTGGTAAATCAACAGAAAGTGGATAATTACCAGGCATAAGAGGAGAAGTGATTTCAAAATAAAATATTCCTTCATCTGTTGAATTAGATTCCTTATTAAATCCAATACCCATCTCTACATTTGTAGTTGTACTAACAATAATTCCTGTCCTAGAATATGACAATGAACCAGATATTTGAAGTAATGTATCTGGTAATACGTAGACACTATTGTCTATTTTTGAGCCTACGCTAGATGAAATCTCAAGGTTATCTGAATCTATCCATATTTCATTTGAAAATCTCCATCTTAATTGAGGCAATGTCATTATACTACTAGATCCTGATCGTTCATTAATTTCTATAGAAGGTTCATGTATGTATGATTCTTCTACTACATAACTCCATTTTATTTTGAAATTTATTCTAAATTCCAATTCACTATTAAATGGACCAAAAAATGAATTTCTAGAATAAACATTACAAGATAAAACTACCAAAACGTTGCCATTTGAAGTGCAACCAGATGCTGAACGATTCCAAGAAATTCTCATACTATCTGTTTCCGAAAAATCTGCTAAATCAAAAGTTATACTATCAATATCACTTATCCCATTAGGTTCATTAAATGGTAAAGTAAGCTCATAAGACACATCTGGATTTAACCACATTACGCCAGAATTATTCCAAGAAATATCTCCAGATAATATCTGAGGAGAACCATCAGATTTTACTTGATAAACAAATAACTCTTCACCAAGATTTGATCCTCCACCACCAACAAGCATATTTCCTGCAGAATCTGAACCTGTTATGAAGCCATAAACAAAACTTCCTAGTGGAGCATTGGAATCATCTAAAACATAAGTATAGCGGCCCTCTGATGCTGATAAATTAGCTGGACTAAACATTGTATTTGACCAATACTCCTCTGGAGATGGTTGGCCATCTTGATTAAAATCATCAATCCATTCTCTCCACAGATTTATTTGCAATGTATCTGGCAATACTGGCCTATCAAATATATCAAATCCAAGTATCTGATTAGTTGATGGCGAACGATGATCATATCTTTCTACAGTGCTAGAAATTAATTGAGGTGCAAGTGAATCTGCAGTAAATGTTCTATTTACAATAATATCTGTTTTATCTTCTTGGTTAAAAAGTGGATTTATCATTATTTCATAAGTTAGATTGCCAGGTCCAAATGGTATAGAACGAACAAAAATAACTTTCCCATTTGAAAAATTACTACTTCTACCAATTTCAAATCCGTTCTCTAATACTAAGACTTCTAAATCTCCTGATTTAGGCGTATTAAGAGCAGTATTTATGCCTTCAAAACCTAAATTTACTTCAATCGAAACATCTGAGCCTGATTTTAAAAAAGGCAATGTTTCAGGTATTTTAACTCCTAAGTCATTACGTACTAACCAACTATCTACCATTACATCATTTTCTACTGATTTAATATTTTCAGAACCTACTAAAATAATATCAGGTATGCTTTTTATGCCGTCATCTCTTACTAAACGTACCCTGATTTCTAAATTATAATCGTCATCCCAATTGGGATTAATCCTAAATCTAAATTTTGAAATATTCTCACTAGTCTCCGAATATAAAAATGGTTGTTCACTTAATTCTATTAAATCATAATCACCTGACATCATAAATGGATCTCCATTCACAGGAAAACTAAAATCAATATTGTATAAGTCTGAATTAAATTGATATTCAATATATTCAATATTACCGAAGGTTACTGTATGCTTAGATTCTATTTCAAGCCATTTTTCAGAAGAAACTAATGGTTGTGTAGAATTTATCAACATTGTATCTTTTGTCAAAAGTCCCGATGTAGAATGTTGATCTATCAAATTAACAAGATATGATGATTTAACACTAGAATATATTGGAATTGGAATCTCATAATAGCCATTATTTGGGCTTGAAAGTGCTAAAAAGTCATTAATTGTAGAAATAATATTAGAATCAGAATATTCTCTAAATTCGATTTTGGGTTGATAAGGGATATCTAAAGAACTAATTAATACCCTTTGATTTATTCCTGTCAACTTTAATTTCCCTAAAACAAAACCTTGACCTTTTGCACTCCAAATTTCTCCATTTTGTGTAATGTTTTCATTCAAACTATTTACATTTGTTTCATTTAAACAAATTCTATATATTCCAAGATTATTTCTAATTTCAAACTCTGAAATTACTGAAGAACCTAATCTTATTTCAGCATCTAATTCAATTATTTCTCCTAATTCAGGACTTAAATCTAAGCATAATCCAAAAACTGAGTTTGAAGGAATCCAGAAATCAATATATTTGGGTGTTCCAGTAGATAAAGTAACTAATTGAGATAGTGAACCATCAATCCATCTATCTTGTGAACCCCAAAAACCTATTTCACTCCTTGAAAGATTCCATTCAGATTCCCCATCATTACGAATATCAATGATTGGAGACAATGGAAGCAAACCATTTTCAAATTCAATAATTAAAGACTTGAAAGACCAAGATCCTGTATTGGAAAGCCATCTCAAAAGAATACTCTTTGTAGGTTTTTCTAGTTCAAAATTTCCTGATGTTGAAATGTTATTCCAAATTCCAAAACCGTCTGAAACTTGTAATTGTCCTGTTCCAGATACATCAATATCTGTAGTGAGTGATACAATTGGCCTTGTAGAGAAGAACCCAGGAAATAGAATATCTCCTGAACCTTCATATTTTTCATCAATCCAATTACCATTACCTACCCAACCCATTTCATCAGGATTTTGGAAAAATTCATAATTCCAAGTATTTCCCAAAGAAATGGAATGAATTATTGGAGATACGGGATCTTCACTCCACAAATGTAATTTGATTCTTATATTCGGATGAGTTATCCAATCAATCCTACCTAAATCTGCAAATAATTCATCTCTAGCTTCATAACCTAAAATTGGATTATTTGTTTGTGCATCTAATATCGTCCAATCAATACCTGTATTTTCGGGAGTTTCTGCCAAGATATTAAGAAGCCCGAAAGGACCTTTTCTAACTGAATGGTATTGAGCATAACCAATAATGGGGGAAGTCCAATTAGCATCTCCAGAACCTTCAACTTTAGCTGCTCCTGTACCTGAACCAGAAACTGGAGTGATTGAAACATCATCAATATTCCAACCATCATAAGTAACACTAAAGTCAGTAGGTCCTAAGCCAAATCTAATTCTAAAATCACTATTTCCTGCAATATAAGAGTCTACTCTATGAGATTGTAATGAATAACTTACATCCGACACTGAACCAGAATTTTCCCAAACAGTATGCCAACCATTTATACCTTTTACTTGAAAATAAGCATGATCCCAAGAACTACTTTCAACACCTAGTTGCTTCCAGAAATTTACATTCCAACCTCCACTGCATGAAGAGCAATCGATACTAGGTGAAGTTGCATAATAAGTAGTTGCCATTTGATTAGGATATTGTCCTGAATAAGTGTAAATTGCTTTTGAACCACCATGAGCTCCTGCAGAATCTACACCCCAAGCCCAACCACCAGCCGCATCTAAAGACCAGCCATGGTTAAATGACTCAAAATCCCATGATGAAGGCGGAGTATTAATTCTAAGTCCAGTCTGGTTATAATCTATATTTTCAGATTCTGATCTAAAGTTAGTCCAATCTGATTGAGTACTCCAACCATGTTCATCTGTAGAAATATCAACAATGGGCTCTAAATCAAATTCTAAAATATCCAATGCATTTTCTTCAGGAATAATTAATGAAAAATCTTCTGAAAAACCATTCGGAAATGTACTTACTTCAACAATCTCAGAATCTCCAATCAATGTCATTTTACTATTATTTGATTTCTCTTCAAGCTCATAATTATTTAATAAAAATACTGAAAATGAACTGAATATCATTATGAATATCATAAAAATGGCCAACAAATTTGCTCTCAAATGTATGCTCGCCATTGAGCCTCGTGTGTCTTGGAGGTTTGTCAAACCTTTTACGGCCCCATAGGGGCCGAAATTAGTAATTAATATCATCCTAGTTCGTTTGGGCAAGTTGTGGATAGAACAGAAGAACTCAAAAAAATGGCTGGAATTCATGCAGCAGGGTACGTAAAAAATGGCATGAAAGTAGGTTTAGGAACAGGATCAACCGTAAAATATACAATTCTTGAATTAGGAAGAAGAATAAGAGAAGATGGTTTAAAAATTAGTTGTGTTCCTACAAGTATTTCTACTGAAGAATTATCTATAGAACAAGGGATTTCATTACATGAACTTGCATCTCTTGAAGGATTAGATCTTGTAATTGATGGCGCCGATGAATTCGATGAAAATTTGACACTCATCAAAGGAGGAGGTGGTGCATTAGTACGTGAAAAAATAATTGCTCAAGCTTCTGATAAAATGATTATTGTTGCTGATGATTCTAAAAAAGTAAGCAAACTAGGAAAGTTCCCCTTGCCTGTTGAAGTGATAATATTCTCATGGAAAGAAACTAGAAGAAAAATTTCAGAGATTACAAATATTGATTTATCAAGGATTAATAGAAGAATGAATCATGAAACTGATGAACCAATGATTACAGATAACGGCAATTACATACTAGATTTATCGCTTGAAGAAATCGATGAACCTTTGAAATTAGAGAGTGAATTAATACAACTTGCAGGAGTTTTAGATTGTGGCCTTTTCTGTGGCATCGCTAACACGGTTGTATTGGCTAATCCCGAAGGTATTGAAATTATAGAAAAACGGGCCTGACGGGGTTCGAACCCGCGGCCTACGGATTAAGAGTCCGTCGCTCTACCTGACTAAGCTACAGGCCCATTACGCCCTCTAGAAGTTGGGTTTTAGATTATTCCCTTAATATCAAAAGATATGTGTGCCTGATTCTCCTCTAAGTGTACTTAATGCGTTTCCTGGTGAGCATAATAAAACCCTACAATTATCTAATTTTTCAACTACTGAAATCATTGCCTCAACTTTAGGGCCCATGGATCCTTCTGGAAACTCTCCTGAGTTCAAGTATTCTTTTGCATCATTAAGTTCTAATTTAGAAATTTTTGTAGAATTAGTTGTTCCAAATCCAAGTTCTATTTGATCTACTGCTGTAGATGTAATAAATACATCAGCACCTAATCCTACTGCCAACAATGCCGAAAATCTATCCTTATCAATTACAGATGCTACGCCTTTCCAAGTATCATCAATTACAATTGGAATTCCTCCCCCGCCTCCACAAACAACAACAGCACCTAATTCAACTAATTTTGAAATTAAATCTATATCTAGAACCTTGAGTGGTAAAGGAGAGGGTACAACTCTTCTCAATCCATTTTCTGTCTCGGTTACATCCCATTCTGCAATTATCTTACTTTTATCATTCAATATTGGCCCTATTGGTTTTGTTGGTTTTGTAAATGCAAAATCATTTTCATCTACAAGTACTCTTGTAAGTACTATTGCAGTTCTTTCTGGACGAGATTTCAAATCTAACAAGGAATCTAATTCTAATGATAATTCATGACCAATCATTCCCTGTGTAGCTGCGACCCAAGTAGATAAATCAGTTCTGATTCTTTTTGAGTCACTTCCTCGTTCTTCAAGTAAAAGTAAATCTCCAACTTGTGGACCATTCCCATGAGTTAAAACAACATTAAAACCTGCTTCTAATAAGTCAATTACATCATTTAAAACTAGTTTCAGTGCTTTATTGTCTTGAGATTCTTTTGGCTTTGTAGGATCACTTAATGCATTTCCTCCAATAGAATATAATGCTAATTTTTTTTCATGTTCTGAACCTACTCCCGTGAGTACCAACCTTTCAACCCCAACTATCTCATACAATAGACTCTCTTGACCTTTTTCAATATAATTAAGAATTTCAACATATTTACCAATATGACATGTATTTATGCGTCTGTTTCAAAAGAAAGGTTATGTTCGCATCTGTTAATGGCAAAGACTCTATGGATTTCTGACGTCCTATCTGGATCATGTACAGGAGATTCAGTAGAATTAAAAGGATGGGTAAAAAGGCACAGAAGTAGTGGAAAAATAGTTTTTATGACACTAAGAGACTCAACTGGAGAAATTCAATGCGTTGCCAAAAAAGCAGATCTTGAAGACCTAGATTTTGATTCGATTAAAAATGCATTAATTGAGAGCAGTGTGATTTTAAAAGGTAAAGTAAAAGCAGATGAAAGAGCACCTGGCGGGCATGAATTATTGATCACTAAGGTTACAATTATTGGAGAGGTAAATGCAGAAAAACCATTTCCAATCACTGAATCTGCAATGGAAGATACAGAGGGTGGAGAAACTGAATTTTTACTCGACAATAGACATCTTTATCTTCGCACAGGTAGAATGACTACGATGTTAAAAATACGTTCTTCTATTTTTGGCTCTATACATTCATATTTTAGAAATCGTGATTTTATTGAATACCAGGCTCCTTCTTTTGTAGCAGGTGCCGTAGAAGGCGGTTCTACTCTTTTCGAAGTTCCTTATTTTGGCCGTAAAGCATACCTTACCCAATCTTGGCAATTATATGCTGAAGCAGCCATGCCTGCATTAGAAAGATTATACACAATTGCGCCATCATTTAGGGCTGAAAAATCCAGAACAAGAAGGCATTTGACAGAGTTTTGGCATGCAGAAATGGAAATTGCATGGGGCGGAAACGATGAAGTTATGGCTCATGGAGAAGCATTAGTAAGACATATTGCAAAAAATCTACTTGATGAAAGAAGTGATGAATTAGAAAGCATAGGTAGAGATCTTAATTTAATTTCAAGATATGCTGATTCAAAATATCCAAGAATAAGATATGATGAAGCTGTAGAAACATTGCAAGGTATGGGAGTTGAAATTGAATGGGGTCAAGACTTAGATTATTCAAAAGAAAAGGTCCTTACTAAAGATTATGATGTCCCTCATTTCCTCACACATTATCCAAAAATTGCCAAGCCATTCTACCACAGACCTGATCCAGAAGACGATAAATATGTCCTTTGCCATGATTTATTAGCACCAGAAGGATATGGAGAAATAATAGGTGGGGGAGAAAGAACATGGTCTGAAAAGGAAATCCTACAAAGAATTGATGAAGAAGGTACACCAAGAGAACCTTATGAATTTTATATAGATATTAGAAGATATGGTGGTGTGCCACACGGAGGATTTGGAATGGGTGTTGAAAGAGTTTGTAGTTGGCTTTCTGGTGCAGATCATATTAGGGAGGTAATACCATTTCCAAGAGACTCTAGAAGAGTTACACCTTGAGAAATTATTTTAAATTCTCAAAATAAGTAATTATCTCCTCACTAACTCTACATAAGTCCTTTTCCTCAATAAAAACGTCAGAAGCATCAATTAATTCATCATGCCTTGTATTAAATGCAATGTTGAATCCTGAATAATCAAACATACTTTTGTCTTGCCTACTATCTCCTATTGATACAGTTTGTTTTTTATCTACCGATAATCTTCTTTGCAATATTTGTACAATTGATCCTTTTGCAATAAGTTGTACTTGATACCGTCCTAAATTAGGAATTTGTCCGTTTTCTGAATAATTCCAACCATTAGTAAATACATTCAATTTAGTATCAAAACCTGAACAAAAATTTTCAGAACTAAGTTTATCTATTCCCCCAAATCTTGGCTTCCATTTTTTATCACTAATGAAAAAAGATGCTATTCTATGAGCAACTGGATGCATTCCTCCTGAAATTATTGACACATCCAAACCATATTCAATCAAAGAATTTATCGCTTTTTCAATATTTTTCATTAGTGGACAATCACTTAAAAGATCATGTAATTTTTGATTGTTCATATTTTCTCCTAAAGCACCTCTTATCAAATCTAGATCATATTTTATCCAATCCCATTCTGTAATTAAACCAAGCTGAAATGCATTGTATGCCTCTTCATTAGACAATTTCAATTTATTATATATCCACTCCCAAGTAGAAAGATAATCTACAAGCACACCATCCATATCAAAGCAAACTAAACCTTTAACCATAATTACACCTAATCTGAATAATTTGTAAGAATAAATTCTGTTTGCTTACCTAGTATATATGAGATAATCGCAGCCATCAAAGAAAGAATTCCTAATACAGTTGCACCGATTGTAACAAATGCAGTACCCATCGATACTGAATCTATAGAATCATACCTTCCAACTACATTGTAAACCAAAACAAATGAGGTTAAAATCATTAACAACCCAGGGATTCCAAATAAAAATAGAGGATTTTTTATATTTTTCCCAATATTTTCACTAATATTTATTTTCTTTGATTTTTTATCTGAGGTAATTATTTTTTCAACAATCATATTATCAAAAATACCATTTGAAACAAATTGTTTGAATCCAAGTTTATCAAAATAAATCCAAGAGATATTTTCAAGTTCATTATTAATATTAATCATACTATTTTCTATCTTTTTATTAGAACCTTTAATTACCAATGTAGTACTTTTTAATCTATTAATTTCTACATCTAAAATATTCTTAAATTTTTTAAGTGACATATCCCGATCTAAATTTATAACTAATAAATTACTTTTAAAACCCCCCTCATTTAAATCCGCTGTTAAATTTTCACCATTACTTCGAGCAAACAAACATCCTAATTCGCCACAATATGTTTCTGAATTATCACTGCAGTTAATTGCAATTACCCTTACATCCTCAGAATATTCTTTTGCAAGAACAAGAAATGAACTAATCCTCATTTCTTGGTTCCTAGAAATTAATGAAATTTGCATCCTACCATGTAACTCCTGTATGTGAATAGTTATACATTTTTTGAAACGAACTAAACATTAACCTATTATATTGAAATTAAATAACTATTCCGAATGCTGTGACAGAGCAATTTGGTGTCATCATAATCATACCTGCATTCAATGAAGAAAGGTATGTTAAAGAGACTATTTCATCAATTCCTAAAGATATTGATTTTGTTCTATTCATCAATGATGGTTCAACAGATTCTACGACTAAAAATGCAGAAGATGCGTTTAAAAAGAAAAAATGGAATCAGATTGGCAACACTATTTCTAAATCTAATTATTTAATTATCAATCAAAAAAACAAAGGTGTAGGTGCTGCAGTTTGTACTGGATTAAAACGATCTTTAGAACTATTTGAAACTGGCAAACTAGCTAAATTTTTCCCTAATAAAAAAGAATGGTTTGTCGTAATAATGGATGCAGATGGCCAAATGGATCCAAAAGACATCAAACAATTAATAAATCCATTAATTACAAACATTGCTGACCATGTAAAAGGAAATAGAATCGATTTAGAAGGGATGCCTAAATCCCGTAAATTAGGCAGTTTTCTATTGAAGAAACTAATGCGTTTTGCTAGCGGATATCCAAAAATTAATGATACTCAATGCGGCTATAGGGCAATTAATATCAAAATGCTTGAAAAATGGGATTTTTCTAATTTTTGGAATGGTTTTGGATATACAAATTGGTGGATTTTAGAATCAGGGAGGAGGAGTTTTAGATTAGCAGAAATTCCTGTAAAATGTATTTACAATGAAAAAAAATCTAAACTAAAAATTAGGACTTTTTTACCAAATGTATCTCTCTTAATTTTTATGAAATTATGGAAAAGAGGATGGGATTGGTACGTAATTGGCAAAGGTACTGAATCTAAATTATTAAGGGGGTCTGTAACGATACTATGGTTTTCATCACTTGTATCTATAATTTCAATTCCTCTGTTTTCTATGCCATGGCTAAAATGCATTACATATTCCGTGATTAGTTTATTTATTGTTAAAAAATTAGATGATAAAGAATCTGAAAAAAGGCTTAAAAATGGAAAATATCCGCTAATTAATTGACCCATAGTATCTTTTACTTTCAGTTTAGGAAGGTAGCATGGAAACGGATTCAAATAGCAAAAAATCAATTATTGCTGCAGAATTTGTAAAAATCATTCACATATTATTAATTACCTATATGACATTTGGTTGGGTTGTAAATAATCGTTATGTTTGGATCTCAATAATAATACTCGCTCCTCTTTTTCATATACATTGGAAAACAAACAAAAATACTTGCATTTTAACTAATATTGAAAAACGATTAAGAGGTAATAAAGAAATTCAAGGTACATTTATAGGCGGTTTAGCAAAGAAATTTTTGAACATTGAACTTAGTGATTCTACAATCTCTAAGCTTGCATATGGAGTTATGTATTCATCCGCAATAATTTGTATTTTAAGATTACAATTAGTCTGAAAAGATATTTTATAATTTATTTAATCATTAGAATCTTTCTTTTTTAGCATTATAAATATTATAATCAATAAACCTGAAATAAAAATTATCCAGGAATAATCTCTTTTTTGTTCGATTACCTCACTGTTTGATTTTTTTTCTGAATCATCATCTTCTATTGGGCAAGAACAATCTACAAGATTTGGTTCTGTACCATCCCAACATACTTGATCATTACATTCAGCTAATTGTTCAAACTCACAAGTTCCATCATCATCTGTTGCCAAAGGGTCATAATTATTCGCATCAGAGTCTGTACAACCAAATAATTCATCAATTCCATCAACAATATCTTCATCAACAATATCTTCATCAACAATATCTTCATCAACAATATCTTC
>CATFLP010000040.1 GCA_949514915.1 Methanobacteriota archaeon
CTTGCTTCTTTTTTCAAATCTTGAGTATTTCCTCCACCAATATGAACCAAAGGCAAATCAGAATTCTTTGCAATTTTCAATGCATCTAAACTTGCTTTCATATAACTTGCTCTACCTACAGTTACAAGATATTCTCCAGTTGGTTTTAGTTCAAAATTTTCCCATGTCTCTAGTTCAGAAGAAGATGCTTTTTCAGTCCATAAAGTTGTATTTACAGCTGGCCATAAAACTCCTACGCCTCCTGACCGATTTTCTTTATCTCGAGAGGGGTAGTTTCCTGCTAATGAGTTATTTTCTATAACATTCCATCCGTGTGCTTTTGCCAAACGCCTAGCACTTGTAGGAGTATTAGATGAGATGGATGTATTTGGTCTATTCCATAGAACTCTGTGCCATTTCTTATCCCATCTTTTATGATATGAAAGCATCAATTTTGTTAGCCATAATGGTCTTATTGGTTTTCCACTAATCTTTCTGTGTAGTACATCATCATGTAATCCTCTATGCATTTCAATAAGATAAGCATGCAAAGGAATATGTGTAGGTAGAATAGATAATACTTCTAATGATCCTGATGCTGAAATCAATATTGCATTTGCATCATTAATTGATTTTTTCAAGTCGTTATTCTCAGTATCATTAACTAGATTTTTCCACTCTTTTAATTGTGATTTACCTGTTTTTGCAGTCATTTCATTAAGGCCACCTTTTGGATTAATCCAAGGTTTTTTGGGAGTAATTAACGGGATGTTATTTTCTTTTAAGAAATTACAAACTTCTTCTGGTGCATTAAGTGTTACAAAAGTAATATTCCATTTTTCTTTATGTTTTGGAATTGCGGTAAGGATTTCTCTTTGTGCTCCACCTAATGGAGACATATCATTATGAAACCAAATTAGTGATGGTAAATTTTCCATAATATCCCTCTTATTTTAATATGCGATTGTATAATTTTATTATTTCTTCAGTAACATTTTCCCAAAGGTATTTTTCTGCAGCAATTTTCCCTGCATCTCCCCATTCATTTAGTTGCTTTTTAGGAGATGAAATTAATGAATTCATTGTTTTTGATAGTTCAATATCAGATCCAGAATTAAATGACAATCCACATTTTGCATTATCTACTAGTTCACCAAGACCATTAACATCAGACATGATTACAGGTAATTTGTTATGCATTGCTTCTAGCAGAACAGTTGGTAAACCTTCAAATCTAGATGGGATGACAATCCCTGTAGAATTTTCAAATAGCCATTGTTTTTCTTGTTCAGAAACAACACCAAGAACATGAATTTGATTTGAAAATTCAAGTTCATTTACTCTATTATCTAACCATTCTTTTAATTCACCCTTTCCAGCAATTATTAAGTCAAAATCAGGTTTTGAATTTAGACTTGAAATTTCCCAACCTCTCAAAAGAACATCCAATCCTTTTTGTTCTGATAATCTTCCAATGAAAGTTAATATGGGGCGTTCATCATCAACATTACTTGATAAATTTGAAGGCCTAATCCCAGATTCAGTTATTGGTACAAAACCATTTGGAATAATATCAATATTTCCCTTTACTCCTTTTTTCCTTAATAGATTTTCAAAAAATGGAGTTAGAACAATTTTTCCATTTGAAGAATGTAAAGTTTTTCTTCCTTGCATAGCCCATCTAATTTTTTTAATGAGATTTGCAATAAATCCGTGTTTAATATAATCATTATGATATGTAGTAACAATTGGCTTGTTTTGTTTTTTCGCTCTCTTCAAAACTTGACGAATTAATGTAGGTAAAGTATCATGTAAATGAATTAAATCAAATTTATCAATATCAAGGTGATTTGTTGATACAACAGGATCTACACCTCCAAGGATTCTTTTTGGAATTAATCTAACAACATTAATTCCACCTCTTTGGAATTCCTTTTCATCATGCTTAGGTACATCAGCACACCATACAGTAACTTCATGTCCCCTTTTTACCAATTCTCTACCTATGTGTTCAACATGTTGATTCCCACCACCAATATGTGGCCAAAACCATACATGAACAAGTAAGATATTTAATTTGGAATCGGCTTTATGAGGTCCCTTGCTCATGCCTCCGGCATGAGAATATGTTACTAATCTATTTGTACTATTTTTTCTTTTTACCAAAGAGTTTGTTTTTTACATCATCTATTTGCTTTTCAGCATTTTTCTTTGCTTGTTCTACAACATATTCTGTAGCTTTTGCTTTTGCTTGATTTTTTGCATTATTTATTGCACCACCAGCAGCCTTTGAAGCACCACTAGCTGCTCTTTTCAAAAAACCCTTCTTTTTTCCAGTCTCTTCGGTCATGTATTGAGGAATAGTTTCATACACATTATCCTATTGATTGCACTATCGATTACAAGCGAGTAGTTCATCTAACACCAATATCTCGGCTTGTCTATGGAGCCAATTGAATCGGTCGCATTAGTGGGTGCTGGAACAATGGGAAGTGGGGTAGCACAAAAGGCTGCTCAAGAAGGATTTCAAGTACAGTTAATTGATAGAGATCAAGAATCAATTGATCGAGGAATTAGTATGATTAAATCAACTCTTGATGAAGCAATTACTAGAAGAATTATGACTCCTGAAAAAGTCCAAAAAGTACTTGATAATATAATTCCAATCATTGATTCTAGTAATGTTGACATTGCAACAGATATTGTAATAGAGGCAGTTTTTGAGGATTTAGATGTTAAATCAGCAGTTTTTGATATTATTGACAAAAGTTGTGCAGAACATACAGTAATTGCTACAAATACATCATCACTTTCAGTAAATGATTTATCTAAATCTACAAATCGACCTGAAAAATTTATTGGATTACATTTCTTTTACCATCCAGCAAAAAACAGATTAGTTGAAATTATTCCTGGAGATGAAACTAGTAGTGAAACACTAGAGAGAGTAGAACAATTTTGTAAAAGAATTGGAAAAGTCCCAATCACATGTAAGGATAGGCCTGGTTTTGTCGTTAATCGTTTCTTTGTTCCTTGGCTTAATGAAGCAGTATTAATTTTAGAAGATGGATTAGGAACGCCAGATCAAATAGATGCTATTGCTAGAGAGGTTTTTGAGATTGGAATGGGACCTTTTGCTTTAATGAATGCAACTGGTTTACCAATTGCTTTACATTCTTCAGATTATTTGTCTAAACAATTAGAAACTCCTAGATTTGAAGGAGCGTCTTTATTAAGAAAAACAGTGAGTTCCAATAGTAAATGGGTTATTGAAGAAACAACAGATGAACCAAAGAACAAAGAGGAAATTAAAAACAGGTTATTAGGAATTACATTTTTAGTTGCAACCCAAATTGTTGCAGAAGATATTTGCAGATTAGAGGATGTAGATTGTGGCGCTAAAGTTGGTTTAAGATGGCAAAAAGGGCCATTTGAAATGATGAACCAGATAGGAGTAAAGGAAAGCAGTCAACTTGTAAGGGAGTTTTATCAGAAATATTGCAGTGCATATTCACTACCTGATAAGAACGAAACAGGATTAGAAATACCAGAATGGTTTAGAGATCGTACTGAAGATTTTGAATTTGAATTAGTTGAAGTAAAAATGCAAGGAAGTATTGCAAGAGTTCTTATCAATCGCCCAGAAGTAATGAATGCTTTAAATGAAAATGTAGTAGAACAACTTCAGAAAATTGTAGAAGATTTAAATGAAAATGAGGATGTAACAACTATAGTCTTTGAAGGTGCTGGTAAGGCATTTATTGCAGGAGCAGATGTAAAATTCTTTGTTGAAAAATTAAGAGAAAATAAATTTGAAGATATTCTTAAATTTACTCAAGCAGGCCATGATTTATTGAATACTATTGAAAAATCAACAAAAACAACAATTGCACTTACAACTGGAATCACTTATGGAGGAGGATTGGAATTTGCTCTATCCTGTGATTATAGGATTGGTTCACAGAAAACTGAATTTAGATTTCCAGAAACTGGAATTGGTATTTATCCAGGTTTAGGTGGTACTCAAAGAATGTCAAGAATTGTGGGAGTAGAAGTTGCTCGTTGGGCTATACTTGCAGGTAATAGAATTGGAGGAGAATTTTCTTACCAACTAGGAATTATAGATGAATTATCTTCAGAAACAGATATTGAACATACAATTTTAACTTTAGCAGGACAAGATTATGAAAATAAATATCGAGGAAAACCAAAAGAGATTAATGACAAAATTGAAACAATTATGAGATTTTATGGAGACAATGCTCTATCAGAAATTTTATCGGGACACACTCCTGTGGGTTTTGATGCAGAGAATGAATTTGTAACTCGCCAATTCAAAAGTATGTCTCGTGCAGCACCAATTGCATTAGTTATGGCTAGTCAACTAATCAATGAAAGCATGAAAACAAATTTAGATGCAGGTTTAAAATTAGAATTAGATCGTTTGGAAAAGATATTTTCGACAAGTGATGCTTTAGAAGGGTTAAGTGCATTAATAGAATCACGAAGACCAACTTACCAAAATCGTTAGTTTAAATTCATAACTAAGGTTTATATTTTACACTTGATGCACAGGTTACAATAGGTGTAAATGTGTCACAACCTCCCCTTCCTTTACCTAAAAAAACAGTTAATGATGTTGAAAAAAAAATTAATGAAGTAATTGAAATAGGTACTGAAATAAGATCTATTTTAGGAAGTAGAAATAAAGAAGAAGAGTGGGGTGAAAAGTGGGAAGTAAATGCCGCTGTAAAATCTTTGAACATCCTTTCAGGTAAATGGACAGTAGAAATTATGTCTGCTTTGTATATTGCAGGAGGAAAGAGATTTAATGAGTTAAAGAAGTTATTAGAGGGCATATCTAGTAGAACTTTATCTGATAAATTAAAATTATTAATTGAAAATAATTATGTTCATAGGGATGTCTCTCCAGGCCCTCCTGTAAAAGTAAAATATTTACTTACAGATTATGGAACTAATATTGGTAAATTATTTAGTCCAATTGTAGGATATATCAAAATTAATAATAATATGATAAAAAAGATTTAATTTTGTAAACATTAAGCCAACACATTAAAGTCCTAGACAGTAAAAAACGGTGTATGGCATTAATTGAGCAGGCTGTTAGACGTCGACCTTTTTTTGTTGCTTCTGTAGCTACAGTTTGTACTTGGTTTACAGGATTTGGTAGCGCAATTATTGCAATAGTGCCCTTTTATGGGTCCAAAGGATTTTTATTCTCTGGCATAGTTTCTAATCGTGGAAATAAATTAATGGAACATCCATTAAGAACAAAGATACTTGAAACATTAACTCAAAATCCTGGATTATGTTATAGAGAATTACAGAAGGAACTCAATGCAGCAAATGGTACATTAAGACATCATATTGATGTTCTTAAAAATCAAAGAAGTTTAACAATTGTAAGAGTTAATGGACGCACTTGTCATTATGCAGGCGCTCCAAGTCAAATTAAAGTTCTAAGATCAATGGGTATTGAAGACGATTCTCGCGCAGCATCATTAATGCCAGTAGGTTTGTCAGAGGCACAAAAATTAGTCATTAATGAATTAAGAAAAGAGAATCCTCCAGTATCTCAAGCGGAACTTGGAAGAAGAATAGGTAGAACTAGAGCCACTGTTCATTCAGCAGTAAAGGTATTGAAAGATAGGGGATTAATTTTACATGAAAAATTAGAATTAGCTCCACATTTAGAAGAAATGTTTGAATTAAAGAATGAAAATAGAACAAGAAAAATAGATTATGAATGGAATGATGAACGTTCAAGGTCTTTGGTGGCTTGAAAATCTATTGAAAGTCGAATAATTTGACATTTTTTCAGATAATTGCTAAATGCTGTTGACTCAGCCGTGTTTGTATGTTCAGTCTCCGAATAGAGGAAGTTGCTTTGCCAGGTGCTGAAAGAAATAAAGAACAATTACTCGAATGGTTAGCAACTAGTTTAAATTTAATCCGAAGAAGAAGTGAAGAATCACAAGGAAATTTAACAGGGCCTCCTTTATACAGAATGTTAAATGAATATTTTTTATCAAAACCTTGGAAAGGTTACGAATCTATTTTTTTAGCAGAATCTTTGGCAGTTTCACCAGCTACTTTACACCATCATCTTGGTAGATTATTAGATTCAAGAATTGTTACAGGACATACGCATAAAGGCGCAGGCTCAAGAATTTATTTTCTAAGGACGGGGAGTTTAATTGGAGCTATTGATTTAATGATTGAGGAAGCAAAACAAATTTTGAATTTGAGATTAAATCAATCAAAAAAATGGATGGGGGAAATTAAAGCAATTAATAGAATTGAAGAAAGAGATGATTGCTTAAATAGAATATGGATTCAAGAGTATGTTCCACCTGCAAAATCTCATAATTGTAGTGAGCAAATATTGTGGATGTCAGATTTAGGATTACTTGGAGATCGCCCTGGTAAATCAATGGATGATAAAAGTCTTCAAATTCAATTATGGAATCATATGATTAAAGAATCTGGCCCTCAATCTTTAGATGAATTAGAAGCAATTTTCAAAGATCACAAAAGGGCTAAGATTCAAAGAATTATGGAACATTTTAGAAGTGCTGGATTTTTAGAAAAGGTGCCACGTTATGATAGATTGCCTTATTTGATTTGGAATATGTTACAAACACAATATTTACGTCGTGGAAATGAATGGTTATTACAAAAAGGGGGATTAATACGCCAATTAGGAGAAAAAGAAGCTAATAAGTTTGTAAATAAAATAGGAACAAAATCATTTAACATTTCTGATGTCGAAGAAATTTTAGAAAGAATATCTAATGAAGAATCAATGCTATTATTAAATCTATTAGGTGGAAGATTATCTTTTGGATATCAATGGAGTGGAACAGATTATTCTGAAATTATTATGTCTGTAAAAGATAGAGCAGATAGAGTGTTGCGTAGAATACGTAGAGTGGCCGAATTATTAGAAAAAGAATTGTAAAATATTTTTATGGAATATTTCATGTGATTATAATGAAAAATAATGTCCCACCTTTCTTTTTGGCACCTATGGAAGGAGTTAGTGATTTACCATTTAGGATTCTTGCAAAAGAATGTGGTGCTGATTTTACAATTAGTGAATTTACTTCATCTACGGCATTAACCCGTGGTTCTGTAAAATCTTGGACAAAAGTATCAACTCATCCATTAGAAGATCCATTTATCCCCCAAATTTTTGGAGGAGATATTAATGAAATGGTTAAGGCTACAGAATTATTATGTAATAATGAATCAGTAGATGTTATTGACATTAATTTTGGATGCCCAGCACCTAAGGTTTGTAGAAATGATGCAGGTGCAGCATTGTTGGGCAAACCAGAAAAATTAGTTGAAATGGTTGAAGCATGCATAAATGTTAGTAGCGTACCAATTTCAGCAAAATTAAGATTAGGGACAGGATCTGGTGAAGATACAGCATTAGATATTTCAAAAAGATTAGAAGATATAGGAATAATTCGTTTATGTGTTCATGGTAGGACATTAAAACAAGGATATAGAGGAGAAGCAGATTGGTCAAAGATTGCCAAAATTGTTGATGCAGTATCAATCCCTGTAATTGCAAATGGTGATGTTGTAGATGCGAAGAGTGCATCTGCTTGTCTTGAAAAGACAGGAGCAGCAGGAGTGATGATTGGAAGAGGCGCAATTGGAAACCCTCAAGTATTTCATCAAATTAAACAAGAATTAGGTTTAATAAAATCAAATGCACCATGGATTAATGATAAATGGGAAAATGCTGATGAGATTCAGAAAGAATTTTTTGCTAGAAGTTGGTGTTGGAATAGATATGTCGAATTAACTAAATTAACAGGAATTGATAATAAAAATGCATTAAAGAGGCATGGCATTTCATTTACGAAACATTTACCTGGAGGGTCTAAATTTAGAGGGTCTTTACAAGAAATAAAAGATATTGATGAATTAGCAGCAAGTGTTTTGTCTTGGTTAGAAAACGGAGCAAAAAAGATTAGAATGTAGATTCCCAATCATCAATATTGTTTTCTTCAGCCCATGTTTCATCGTTTGTTTGTCCCCGTTCTTTTAGAACCTCACGACTTAATAACCAATATAACAATGCTAAACTTCTCCTTCCTTTGTTATTTGCTGGTAATGCTAGGTCTACATTTCTTAGATTATTATTTGCATCACAAATAGCAACAATTGGAACTCCAGAACCAACAGCTTCTCTTACTGCTTGTTGGTCTGCAGCAGGATCAGTGACAATTAACATTCTCGGTTCATAGAAAGAAGGTAATTTAGGATTTGTAAAAGTTCCAGGAATAAATCTACCTACTGATGATTTTGCACCTATTGCTTCAGCAAATTTTCTTGCAGGCCTTTGTCCATATTGACGAGCACTTGTTACAGCAATTTGTTCAGGCTCATATCGATTGATAAATTTTGTAATTGTACGAATTCTTTCATCAGTTTTTGTTAAATCAATAAGATATAAACCATCATCTCTAACTTCTTGAATGAATTTCATCATATCAGCACTTCTTTGCTGTGTTCCGATATTAACAGCATTTGCTTCATATGTTTCAAAATCAACTAATGGTGTCGGTGTCTCCTCCATTATAGTTCCTCAGCGGCGGGGCTACTGACCACCCCTTCATAATGGCATCGCCTCATAAATTCTTGAAATCATTCAACACTTTAAGACGTTAGATTGATGTCAGAGGTACATCTCAGTAGATAGTGGGCGTTTCAATGGACGAAGCATTTCAAGACGAAAATGGTTTTTGGAAAGATGCTAATGGCATTCCAATTTCAGTTTCAGCAAGTGATTTGGAACGTCATGCTTATTGCCCGCTTTCATGGAAATTAGCAAAAGAAGGACATGATGGAAAAGGTGACGCAATTAGTGCAGGGATAGAAAAACATCAAAAAATACATGAAAAAATGGAGTCATTTCATAACCGTAGTATTGATTCACGTAGAGAGATTGCTGTATGGACTTGGACCTTATCAATTGTAGTTATATTTCTCATAGATTCTGTTGCATTTGTTATTCTTCAAGATGACTATTTAGGAATCTCAGGAACGGGTTTTGGTTCAGAAAAAATAGGAGATCTTGATTCTGGATGGTACTATTTAGACATGTATGATTCATTAGGAAACGGGTGGAATGGTACAGATTTGATAATTATTGATAACACAAATAATTTGGTAGCTGGACCATTTGAATTGAATAATGGTTCTGAAGAGAGAATCACATTTAGATTAAGTTCTGATTGTAATGAGTGTGTTGTAATTATTAGAGGAGTTAGTTTAGATTCAAATGAAATTTCATGGTCCTTATTTACAACAGATATTTTACCACCCGAAGAATTAGGAAAATTTCTTGTAATGTTATCAGTTAGTGTATTATTTGTATCCGTATTAATGATTGCACTACCCTGGAGAGAAAAATTTGGTTGGATAGAACCAAAAATTGAAACAAAGGATGAAATTTCTTCCTTTAATCAAAATATATTCACTCCAGTCTGGCAGACTGTTGATTTTGTTGGAGGGTGGATTAGTGGAGGTAGAATTGAAGGATTTGCATTACTTTCTTCCATTGTTATAATGATACATGGTGTTTCGTTATACGCAGCAGACGATCGTCAACAAGCAGCACTAGTTTTAGCATTAGTAGCATTTGTCTGGTTAATTTTATCTTCTTCGCAATTACATAGAGTTCTTCGTTCAATTGCAGCTAGGGAAAAATTGAGTATTGAACTTGGAATAGATTATTCAACTAAAATTAATTATAGTGATGATAGTAAAGATTCATCAATATTATCTGACGAAGAAATCGGTTTAAGAGGAAGGCCCGATCAAATTGTAGTTATTGATGGAAACTTCATACCAGTAGAACAAAAAACAGGTAAAATACCTAATGAGCCACATTTAAGTCATAAAATACAGTTACTTGCTTATATTCATCTCATTGAATCATCTACTGGAACATCCCCTCCTTATGGTGCATTACGTTATGGTTCTGAAATTGTATTTCCAATTGAATGGAATGATGAACATAGAGATTTATTGATGGAACATCTGAAAGAAATACAAAGATTAACCGTAGAGGGTGGTGCAGAAAGAAATCATCAGCAAATAGGCAAGTGTCGAAATTGTTCTCGTAAACATGTTTGTACAGATGCATTGAATTAATTTAATTCATCAACAACACAATCACTTTCTGTAAATTTAACACATTCAGATGTAACAGTAATAATTGCAGCAAAATTGTCTTCTGCTTCAACTACTTCAAAGATATTGAAACCATAGCCTCTTGCTTCAACTTCTAATGTCCAAGTTCCTGTCTGTAATGGAGGTCTATGAACTTCAACAACAGGTTCTATTGATTCACTTGCTAACTTTTCATAAAATAATTCACCATTTGGATTTTTTATTTTTACGTGAACATACCTTGCTTCTTGACTTAATGTTGAAACATTAACCCCAGTAGTATCATAAATTAAATCTCTAATTTGTTTAGATAAATCCAAAGGATCAGGCATTGAAACACGTACATAAATAATCAATTCAGAAACACTTTCTGTAACTTCGAAAGTAGATGTATTTTGATAAGATTCTGATTGTGCAGATTGGAACGTATAACTCACATTTGTTTTTTCATCAATTTCAACAATTATAGGTTCGCCCCTCATTAATTCAAGAGATTCTCTCATAGGTACTAGTCCAAAACAACCAGCTGAAGTAGAAACAATTAGAGAAATAAGAATTAACGTAATTAGTCTATTTGTTCCCTTCATTAAACTGTCCGAATTCATTCTTACGCTTGAAACCAACGGCTAAAAATCAAAATTTCATACATATAATTGATGAATGATGAACTATTCGAATATTTTGCTCGAATGAAGCGAAGAGGGTCAGCCGAGCCTTATGGTGATGACGAACCCTATGAGTGCTGACGAGCATTATTCAAACTTAGCTCCACAGATTTGACATGATTTAGCATCTATAGGGATATCTGCTCCACAACCACCACATTCTGCAGTTTCTACAATAGGTTCTTCAGATTCCTCTTCACTAATTTCCTCAATTTCTTCTACAGGTTTTTCAACCTCTTTGTTAATTACATCATCAGAATCATCAAATGTAAAGTCTGTTTCAATATTTGGTAATTGATTTCCTACAAATTCACCTTTTCCTTCAAGATGTTCTTTATTAGCTCCTAAACCAATTTTAACCTCATCACCAGGCATTACTCCTTCTTCACCAGTTAATGCGTATAGTTCCGCTCTCATTCCAGCATCACTTGCAGTAAATTCCACATCTTCATCCTTAAGTGCTTTTAAATCAGTCTTTGAGGCTAAAATTTCATCCATATTTTCGGCTTGTTCACCTCTTTGAGAAATTAATTCAGAATCTTCATCTTCTATTCTCATTACAATATCTTCATCTTCAACTGTAATATCTATGGTTTCATCTTCAAGTAGTTCAGCTTCTTGTTTTGAACGTACATTTTCAACTTCTGTTTCAGCTTCAACAATACGTTCATCCCAATCGGACTCTAATTGGTCTTCTTTAAAGCCCATTTCTGCGATGTCTGAAGCAAATTGAGTAGATCCTTTTATGATTACATCTAAGTCTTCATCTTCATCACTAAAGACATTTATAACACCACTGAATTTAGGATTGTATTTGCAACCATATTGGAATTTTCCTTTAGTATTAAATTCATGTAAAAATTCATCGTGGTCTTCAAGATCGCCAGAATGGAATAGCAATTGGCCTTCTTCATCAAGCGATTTAGCAGATACAGTGTGTTTATTTTCTTCATCATAATTTGTCCACATTACTTTGTCTCCAATTGAAATATTCAATTCTTCAGGATCATATCCATCATATTCAATATCTACGTAAATTACGTTAGACAAATCAACTTTTTGTCTTGTTAAAATCACTCCTGCAATTAAAGCAATAATTAAAACAAGTGTAAATGGAATTAATAATTTTAAGAAATCTGTTGAATCTTCACCTTCAATAACTAGTAATGAATCAGGAGGGTCAATTTGTAAAGTCATTGTATAATCTTGACCATTTTCTTCTACAAAAATTAATTTTAATTGGTACAGGCCTGTAGAATTTGGAGTAAAGTCACATTCAAAAGAATCGATTTTATCTTGTTCTGTAAATGTTAATATTTCTGAATCAATTAACACTTCATCACTTCTACATTCAACTGTTTGACTTCCTGCATCTGATGCTTCAACATTGATTTGAAGATTATGTGCAGTATCCATGATGTATGGTTGATTTGGAGTGATGTTTAGGCTATAAAGGTCAAAATTTACTACAAATGGAATATCTACATTCATTGAAACTTGATCTGTATTGTCTAAATTATTTGAATCCATCCAAGCAGTGTCAGGTTGCCACAATACACTGAATGTTTGTTCTCCCTTAGTTAACCCAGCTTCAACCTCAATAGCGATTATTTCAGAATCATTAGGATTGATACTAAGTTCAAAAGGGCCATATGAAGAACCTCTCCAATTTGCAGATAATGTGCCTGATGAAAGAACTTGACCCATATTTTGCACATTAACATACCATGTGTAATTACTTTCAATATTTATTACCTCATTGAGGGGATCTTGAATTTCTATCACAATATTTGGTGATTCAGCTAATTGGAATGTAGAACTAATGATATCATTATTGTTATCTCCATTATGCTCATTATTTGGGTCGATAATTAAGGAAACTTCATGAGTACCAATTGAAAATGAATTAATATCTGTTTTGTCAAATTCTAATGTTAAATCTTGTTGATTTGTATCAGAATTCCATATTATATTTTCATAAAGACTAATTTCACTTTCATCTACAGAATCTATTATTAGGATTTCTATTGGGATAATATTTGTACCTTCATCAATATTATTTGGTTCGGTTGCAACAATAATTGTAGATAAGGTCCAAGGACCATTTACTGAAGCATCAGTATTTCCAGTAGTTGTTACAACAAGGTCGTTTAAGAAATACATGTCAGGGATATCTGTAATTACCAAATTTCCATTCCAATTGTTATTTTGGTCGCTTAACTCATCAATTTCATAATTCGAATCTACAGCGATTTGTATTGTCCAAGATCCTGTTTGTGGAGCCGTAGAATTAAAAGAAATAATTGTAGATACTCCAGCATCTAGTGATTCAAGAGTACTACTTTTGCTTATTCCACTACCTTCAATATCAAAAGAAACACTATTTGGGCTAGATGCCAAAGTACCTTGATTTAAAATTGAAACATTTACAAAAAACAAATCATTTTCATGAATATCTTCATTTGGAGAGATTTCAACATTTTCAATAATTAGATCTGGCAATCCTTGTACATTAAATGGTTTAAAAACTGGATTTGAAAAAGTATCTGATGTGGAATCTAAAATTTGTACATATATGCCTTGATCGTCAATATTTACATTTTGCCAAATTACAGTAATGTTTGTTTGAGAATCAGTAAAACCATCACTTGCATCAAGAGATAAATGTTGAATCTTCCATGGGTTTCCAGATTCGTATGTGTTTTTGTAAAAATAAACATCCACTTCTGTAACTTCTGTATTACTATTATTCAAAGTTGATTTGATTGAAATTGGTGTGCCAGCAATTGGGTTTTCAGGAGTTATAGCAATAGAATCGCTAGTGATACTTACTCCCTCAACATCTGCAGCCTGTGTAACTGTAAGTATTGTAGAAAATAATGGAACTAACATAAAAATAATCACAATTGAACTAAACTTCTTCTGTCCCATAATACCACTAGGTTAAATGTTGCACATTAACCTTGGTAACAAAATTTGCATATTTGGTATCAATGATTTATCTGATTTTTGTGTAATAATGCCTTAATTGAACGCAAGTATTGAAGCGGTTGTACGTTCTGGTGTATTTGTTCCGATGTCAAAATATGCGCGTACACTAGTCCTTTTGTTAGGATTTGTATTAGTATTTAATACATATTCTGGCATAATTTCTTTAGAAGATACTTCAGAATTAGATTCTGAATTAGATGCCAAAGAAAGTACTTCTGGTCGCTCAAATCCTGTAATTTCTGAGTTTTCAGTTCGTAGCCCTCAGTTGGGAGACGGTTTGACTCCGTCATCTAGAGCATGGTTTTCATTAGCAGAAAGTGATACGCTGGAATTTTCTTGGGATGCTAGTGATGATAACCTTGATTTTGCATCATTATCAAATGTTCCAGGAGGTAGCCCTTCGCCTGACGTAAGTCCGTATAATTGGGGATGGGATATAATCGGAGGGCTAACCGAGGGAATTTTTAATCCTGTATTAACTGTTCAAGATCAAGATTCTAATGTAGCAACATCAACATTATACATTGGGATAGATAGAACTGGTCCAACAATTGGAACTCCAAGTTTAAACTATGATCAGAATGGAATCACTACATCTATTTCTTCAGGGGAATGGATCTCAACAAGTGAAGTGAATGTTTCGAATCTTAATGTTGGAGTTACAGATAATGGTGGTGTTGGTGCAGATTCATATGAGTATCAAATTTTACCAAGTGGAGATGGTTGGCAATCTATTTCATCATTAGGTAGTGCTTCAATTTCAGTTGGTTCTGGGGAATTAATTTTACAATTTAGAGCGGTTGATTTGTTAGGAAATAAGGGTGAAATCGTAAATTTCTCATTAAATATTGATACTTTAAATCCAAATTTTCACGGGTGGAGTGTTCCAGAAATAACAACTAGCACGGTTCAAAATATACCAATTTCATTTATGACTTCTGATGTTAATTCGGGGATTGACTCTAGTAATACGTTCATAGAATATGGCTTTGATTTAGATGGAACTGGAATGACACCTGATGATGGAAATGGTTGGACATCAATCGAAATTGAAATAGGCGAAGATTCTCAAACATTTTCAGCATTACTTTCGGGAGTAATTTGGGATTTAAAAGAAAATCAGTATTTAATGCTCAGAACAACGATTACTGACAATGCAGGAAATCAGAAAATAACAGATCCAATGTTTGTAACAATTTTGCCTGGTGTTGACCTTTCGTGGGATTTCACTCAATTAGATAGGTTGATTGTTCGAACTGGAAGTGGACAAGTATTCACATTATCATCCTCAATAGTTTCAAATGAACCATTTTCAGACCCATTTGAGGCTATTTTACAAATAGCACCAGCAGATAGAGATTCTGATGTTGAATGGACAACAATTAGTACAGAAACAATACCTCTTGGGAGTATGACTGATTTAGTGCATGATATTGATTGGACCTTTTCACTAACCAGCGGAGGACAATGGGATGTTCGAGTACTAATTGATTCTAGTGAAATAATAGATGAAAGAGATGAAAGCAATAATGATCGTTATTTGATTGTTGCAGGGGCAGATGGAGATCAAGTTGTAGGTATAGTTTCAAGCTTCACCCCTTCCTTAATTTCTTTGTTAATTAGTGGTTTATGCGTATCTATAATAATTAATCGAAATAGAATCGAATGATTATTCTTCAGACCAATCAATATTTTCGTCATCACTTAGTGACATTAGTTCTTCCAAATCTTCTTCATTATTGATGTCTGGTTGTGAATTTTTGTATTTCCGATTTCTTCTTTCTGTAATATTGCTTAGTCCTGGAACTAAATGTTCAAACCCAAGAGATGTTTCTTTTGTTTCAATATAATCAATAGTTTTAGAAGAAATTCTTTGTTTTTTACGTACAACCTCAAGTTTTTTCAATACTGGTCCATGTTCAGCACCATTGAGTAGGCTTTTTATTGCATCACTAGCCATTGGTAAACCAAGGTCATCTCCAATAATTACAATTGTTCCCCCATAAACTGTAATTTCACAATTAGTTAATGCTTCAATTCTCTTGCGAATTTTACCTTCTGAACCAATAATTCTTGATCTTATTCTACGTTGTTGATTTGCTTTTTTACCTACAAATGATTTTAATTCAATTAATTCAAATAACATTTCATCATCAAGTAAAGACATTGCTTTTTTTGGATTCATCCCTCTACCAATTGCTTTAATGACATCAGGTAATTTCATCATCATCAACGGGTCAAAAGATCCTGGTTCTCCCCATTTAATGATTACATCACCAGATTCAGAATCTATGATAATTGATTTACAACCACTTTTTTCATGAAGCATTCGTTTTGTCTCTCCCCCTTTACCAATAATGATTGCGATCCTCTTTTTTGGGATCTTGAGACTGCTCTCCATATTCGGTGCTGACATATACATTAGTTTTGAACATCGCGATGATTTTTTTTACCAACTTGTTAAGGCAAGTCCTTCACAGGGTTAATTAATGGCAGAAGCAAATGTCCAAGTTTCTAATAATTCGACACTTTTAGACGAATTAGAAGTAGGATATTTTGAGTTATTAAGAAAAAATCCAACATATACTCGCTTTTGGCTTTCATTTTTAATTTCAAATGGAGGAACATGGTTTAACACAATTGCTGTTTTTGTTCTGGTAATAGATTTAACAGGTTCAGAATTGGCATTAGGGGGAATTATGGCATTAAGGATGTTAGCTTTTTCATTGCCACAACCATTTACTGGAATGTTAGCAGACATGTATAGCCGTAAAAAAATAATGATAATTGCAAATCTAGTTAGTGCTTTAGTTGCTTTAGGATTAATTTTTGCAAATAATACTGGAAATTTAATTTTAATTTATGTATTAGTAATTTTATTAATGGCATTACATGCTTTAGAAGTACCAGCATCTAGGGCAGCACTTCCAAATATCGTTAAGGAAAATGAATTATTAACTGCAAATGCAATTGATACTGCTACATGGTCTGCAATGCTTGGTTTAGGATGTGCTTTGGGAGGATTTGTAACTGCAAAATATGGAGTAAATATTGCATTTATTGTAGACGCTATAAGTTTTGTAATTGCTGCCTTATTCATTTATTCAATTAAGATTCCACAAAAAAATCAAGAAAAAGAAAAAGGTTCAATAATTAAAAGCGGTATAAAAAATATTTTTTATGGCTGGAAATATATTTCAGGAAAAAAAGAAGTATTGAGGTTAGTTTTTGCAAAGTCAATTTGGACAATTGGAGGAGGAGGATTAGTATTTTTAATTGTATTAGTTGGAGATAATATCGGTGTTGGTGACTTTGCTATTGGCGTTGGAGTCATGTTTTTAGCAAGGGCTATCGGTGTTGGTGTTGGACCATTAGTCTCAAGATCATTGTTTAAAGACAGAGAGAAATGGAAATATCTTATTGGATTATTGATAAGTGTTAGCGGAATATTTTATTTTATATTTGGATTATTAGAATGGACGATATTATCAATTTCATTAATTATTCTTTCACATGCAGCAAGTGGATCAAATTGGGTATTATCTAATGTAATGTTACAAGAAAGGGTACCAGATGAATGGAGAGGGCGTGTTTTTGCAACCGATTTATGGCTAATGGCACTATTTAATTCAGCATCAGCGTTTTTAGCAAGTATTTTTGTAGATCAAAACTATCTTAGTTTAAGAGATGCAATATTGGTTTTTGCAATGTTGCAAATAATCATTGGTCTTTTATTTTCATTTTGGATGGTACGTGGTTTTGATAATGAAGTTTCGAAAGTTACTAGTTAAGAATGTCATACATCGTTTCAGCTAATTCCAAATTTAATCCTTGTTTAGTTCCCCAATCTATTAACCTTTGAACATCTCTAACTAGGAATTCTTTTGCATGTGGGTGTTTATCTGAAACGGCTTGGCCTACATCAATAACTATCGGTTCATCATTATGCCAAAGAATATTGTAATCAGAAAAATCAGCATGTACTAATTTAGCTTCATGCCAACAAATGCGAATAAATTCTTTTAACGTTTCAAATACCTTTTCGGGGTTTTCAATTTTAACATCACGAAGACGAGGGGCTGGTCTCTCATCATTTCCGATATATGACATTACCAAAATATTTTGATGGATACCTAATGGTTCAGGAACATTAAGACCACATTTCCTCATTCTAAGCAAATTACGATGCTCTTTACGTACCCATACAGTAACTAAATCACGATGTTTTCTTTTTAATCCACCAAATCTAGGATCACCTTCGATATATTTTATTAGGTTTTTGAAAACAGCATTTGATGTATGAAATATTTTTACTGCAATTACTCCATCTACCCCAAGTCCATGAAATACATGTGCTTCTTTCCCTCTCGCTATTGGCCAATTAATTTGGCCAATTTCTCCAGCTTGCATTAGTTTATACACTCCAAGCAAAGTCATTCTGTCAAATACTTGATCAAAGACTCTACGATCTACCCACTCAAATTTTCCAATACCAATTGCTCCTTGGATTTTCTGTTCGATTTCATTAAACATTTGTTTATACTTTGGCTCAACCATCCACTTCCAACGTTGCCCAGGGTCTTTTAGTTCATTAGACTCATATTTTCTAGAGATTTTTCTCTTTTTTGGTATTTTTTCTTCAATTTCTCCAAACTCATTAACTAAATCATCCCAAGATTGTGGTAATGGTTCATTTAAATCCTCAGAATCTACCATAGACTACCATCATCCAAACAAATCATCGATATCATCGGAATTAATATCTTCATCGTCATTGGATTCAGTATTTTCATTATTAGTTTCATCTTTTTCTGAATTATCATTTTTAGAGGAATCACTCCAAATTCCACTGTCATCAGTTTCATCTTGTAATTCCTCGCCTGAACCAAATAGATCTACAATTTCAGGTAAAACACCCTTTCTAGATAAATAAATAGCTTGAGTTTTTGAATATCGATGTTTAACATCTGCTTTACTATCTTGAAAATCCCAAGGCCATACAATAATTAAATCACCTTCTCTAACCCATTGTCTTCTACGCATTTTCCCTGGAATTCTTGCCATTCTTGTTTTTCCATCAGCGCAAATTACACTGACTCTTCTTCCTCCAAGAATATTATCAGCAATAGCAAACATTTCATTGATTTTTATATTAGGCATTACAACTCTTATTGGCCCAACATCAGATTCAAGTCTGGCTAATTCTTCGCTATCGACCTTCTCTTGAAAACGTCTGCCCATGGATTGCCGTCTCAACGCCTTGATTTAAACAAGATGCTTATGAGTCTGCAAATAATGCTGATGCGGCATTAGTTACAGTCTCTACTAACCAATCGGAATTTATACCGAAAAATACAGTTCCGATAGCACAAACAAAAATTACAAATCTTAAAATTGAAACTTTTGGTAATGGGAGTCTTGTTGATGATTCTTCAAAGAACATTAGAACTCCAATTCTGAGGTAATAATAGAGACTTATTGCACTGTTGATAAAAATTGCAATAGCTAAGAAAAATGTCCAATGCATTCCTAATATAGTAGGAATAAGATCCACATTATTGTTCACTAAGACATCTGCTGAAGCAACCTGAACAATACCTGTAACCATTAGGAATTTTGACATGAAACCAGCAAGAGGTGGGACACCTGCTAATGCTAACATAAATACAAACATAGATGTGGCAATTATTGGTTCTCTCTTTGCTAATCCATGTAAACTTGACATATCTGTTACATCATCTTCAGTTTCTAAGTGTGAAATTACCATGAATGCTCCAATCTTGAAACTAATTAATACAAATAGATGGAAAATAATTGCACCAATAATTAGTTCAGCAGCCATTAATCCATTATTATTTGTCTCAGTATAACTTCCACTTTTCCAAGCGGCTACTGCTACTAAAGCGGCCATCATATATCCTGCATGAGCAACTGAGGAATATGCAAGCATACGTTTTGGATTTTCACTACCTAATGCAGCTAAATTACCCCAAGTCATTGTTACAACAGATAAAGTTCCAAATGCAAACATCCATACTGCTGTTTCTCCAGTTTCTGGTAATGTAACAATCATTAAAATACGCATTAATCCAATGAAACCTAATGTCTTTGATGCCGTTGCGAGAAGTGCTGCAACTGGGCTTGATGCACCAGAATAGGCATCTGGTGCAACAAAATGGAATGGTACAGAACTAATTTTAAATCCAAAGCCAACTAATAGTAAACTTATTCCAAATAATGGAAGTGCTTCAGGAGTATCCATAGATGCCCATGCGGCTTCAAGAACTGTTAATTGTAAACTTCCAGACCAAAGATATAGTAAAGACATACCATATAATCCTACAGCAGAAGAAATAGCACCAGTAATGAAATATTTCACTCCTGCTTCAGAACCAGCTTTGGATTCTTTATGGAAGGCAACCAGAACATATATTGGAAGGCTTGCTAATTCTAAACCTATGAATAATACAAATAAATTCATAGACATAGCTACAACAGTCATTCCAAGTCCTGAAATTAGTAGTAATAGATAGAAATCAACTTGTCTACGATTATCTAGTAATTGTTCTAAATCATCATTACTTGGATTTGAATCTGCTTGTAATCTGTTAAGACTCGCTGCACTTACTAACAATAGTGCAAGGAAAAACATTAATTCGAAAAGTCTACTAAATGAATCTAGTTTTAGTAAATGTACAGGATTTTTTCCTGTTGTTGTAAGAATTGTAGTTTCTGAACAGAACCCTTTCATAATATCGGCGCAATCATCCCCTAAAGTTTGAATTAACATCCCTATTGCAAAAATTAATGTGAAAACTGAAACAATTCCAGGAATTCTAGGATCAGAATTCCATTTAAATCTATTACCGCCAAGAAGTGCTGGAATTCTCAAACGAGTTAATGGGATTCTTATTTTTGCATCACCTAGATTGGTTATGAAAAATAATGCAAGAATACCAGCCAGTAACACAATTTCAGGAAGTAATTTCAAACCACCATCTATACTTAATACATCATATGCTGCCATTTTTTCACCACCTCCTCATTATGTCATCCATCAACATTTGTTTAATTAATTCGCTACTATATCCTGACATCATTTCAAAGAATATGAATGGGAAAATACCAAAAATTACAATTAAGATTGCTAAAGATATTAATCCAATATTTTCTGAAAGTGCAATATCTCTTGGTTTTTCATCACCTAATGATTTTGGTAACTCTGTATTTTCACCACCTTCAAAGATAGTTCTTTGCATACTCCATAAGTAATATGCAGCAGTAATTGCTAGAGTAATTCCTGGAATTATTACCCACCATCCAAATTCAAACCATAATGCGATTAATACAGCAACTTCAGCAACAAAACCAGCTAATAGAGGTAATCCAAGACTTCCCATCCATGAAAACATCATATTTCCAGCTAACCATGGACTATGTTTTGCCATACCTCGCATTGATCCAATTTCTAATGTGTGGTAATGATGTTTGAAAGCACCAGCGACCCCGAATAACATTGGCGATATCAATCCATGTGCAAACATCATGAAGATTGCTCCAGCGAACCCTAGTGGTTGTAAACTGGCAATTCCTAACAAAATAATTCCCATATGCGAAACAGATGAATATGCAACCATACGTTTTAGATTGGTTTGTCCAAGACAAACCCATGCTCCATAAAATAGACTAATCATTCCAATAATCATTAATGGCATTTGAAATTCAACTAGTGCATAAGGGAACATTGAAATTGGGATTCTAAACATACCGTATGCACCCATTTTTAGCATCACTCCCGCTAGTAGCATCGAACCACCTGTTGGTGCTTGTACGTGTGCATCTGGCAACCATGTATGGAAAGGAACAACTGGAAGTTTAACTAAAAATCCAGCCATAAATAATACAAACAATAATTTTTGAACACCAGGTCCAAGCCAAATATTCCCTAGTATGACTTGTTCTTGTGCATTTTGAATCATATCATGCATGTCAAATGTTCTTCCAGTGATACTAGCATTAGCTGTTGAAGGATCTTGTAATAAGTAAAGAGTAATAATTCCTAAAAGCATTAGTATTGATGCAGTAAAAGTATAGATGAAAAATTTCTGTGCTGCATACTTCCTTTCTTTTCCTCCCCAATTTAAGATTAGGAAAAACATTGGTACAAGAGTAAGTTCCCAGAATACATAGAACATGAAGAAATCAAGAGATACAAATACACCAATTAAACAACCACCCATTAAAATTAGTAATGGATGATAGTACCAAGGTTTCTTTTCATTCCAAGTGGTAATTATTGTAATTGGTACTAAAAGAGCAGTAAGCCAAACCATTGGCATTGATAATCCATCTATTCCTACATGCCATTCTGCTCCAATAGAATTTATCCAATTATATTCAACTTCATACATATATTGATTGAATGTAATATTAGCCCAATGAACATTCATTAGTATGTCTGTCATCATTAATGTTGTAATAATAAGAACAATTAACGCAATACCCAATGAAGCATATTTGATGGTTTCAGAGATACTTTCTTTTCTCCATGCAGGAACTGCAGAAGCAAATCCCATAAGTAACAATGATCCTAAGATTGGGAGCCCAATTAGGGGTAATGTCACCCAATCGTTTTCCATAGATGGCATATTTGGAGATGCAAACATTAATACTGAAATTGCGATAAATAAACCACCAATCACATACATGCCATCATTTAGTTTTGTTTTATTTTCAGCCATTATACCATCCCCCAAATTAATCCCACAAAGATAAGAGAACCTAATGCAACCATCATAATGTAATCTCGAGCAGATCCAGTTGTTAATTTTCTAATCCAAGTACTTGCAGATTGACTGCCTGATTCAATTCCTTTTATTACTCCATCAACACCTTTTTTATCAAATAATGCAGCACCAATTCCAATTGGTACTATTAGTTTAATACATATCCAATCATAAAAGTCATCAAAATATAATCTTCTTCTCAATGCTTCAGCAAGTCCAGAATTAGCTAAAGTACTATTGTCAAATTCCCATCTATTTTTTACCATTCCAGATAGTTTAACTAGCCAAGAAACTGTTGGAATTGCATTTTCGCCATCTTTTAGATTTCCTCCATACAATGACATAGCTATAATTGGACCAATTATTGATGATAAACCAATAGTAGCCCAGGTTAATATTAAGAAAGTAGAATCAATAACTCCTTCTTTATCCATTGCTAAAAATGCATGTTTCATTTCATGGATTAGATCATAATGGAATGCGTGACCTTCGGATACCCAACTAACAAAGTGCAAAGAAGCAAATACGATACCACCTAGTGTCATGAATGTCAAAATTACTAGGGGGAACTTAATCCAAGGAGTTTCTTCATGTACATGTTCCGCAACTTTTGTTTTTGGTTTTCCAGCAAAAGTCATAAACCACATTCTACTCATGTAAAAACCAGTCATTCCTGCAGAAATTAATAGTAAAATTGCAGGGATAAACAGTAAATAACCACCATCATAAATTGCTGCTTTCCAAATTTTAGCAATAATACCTTCTTTTGACCAGAAACCACCAATTAGTGGTATTCCGATAATACTCATTGATCCTGCTGCCATTGCAGTAGAGGTAATTGGTAATTTAGAAGCTAATCCTCCCATATTAGTCATATCTTGAGCATCAAACCCTTCATGTTCACCATGGGAGATGTGGTGGTGTGCATGATGCATTTCATGAATAACAGAACCTGAAGCCATGAACAGCATCCCTTTGGCCATTGCATGATTGAAAAGATGGAATAATGAAGCACCTAATGCAAATAATGCTAATTCGGGTTTCCCTTTACTAGCGAACCATAATGCTGCTCCAAGACCTGTGAAAATATATGCTAATTGACTCATAGTTGAATAAGCAAGAACTTTCTTAATGTCATTTTGAACAAATGCGATTCCTGCTGCCATGAATGCTGTAATTCCTCCAATTATTGCAATAATAATTGCAACATCTGCAAGTTCTCCAACTAACCCATCACCCGCTGTTCCAATAAATATTGGAAACATTCTTGCAACTAGGTAAAGTCCTGCATTAACCATTGTAGCTGCGTGAATTAAAGCAGAAACAGGTGTAGGCCCTTCCATTGCATCAGGTAACCAAACATGAAGTGGGAATTGTGCTGATTTTCCTACAGCCCCAATAAACATCAAAATTAAAGACGTTTTAAGTAATGTCATATCAACAGGATTTGTAAAATAATCCCATCCAAAGATGATGTCAAATTCTAATGAACCGTATATGTTCCACATTATTATTAGTCCAATCATTAGGAAAACATCACCCACACGAGTAGTTAAAAATGCCTTTTTTGCAGCAGCAGCAGCAGAAGGTTTTTCATAATAAAATCCAATTAAAAGATAAGAACAAAGACCCATAATTTCCCAGAAAATAAATAACCAAAGGAAATTATCTGCTAATACCATCCCCAACATTCCCGAACAAAATATCAGGAATTCAGCATAAAATCTATGATTTCTATTATCATTTATTTTATCTGTATTCATATATCCTATTGAAAACCAATTAATGAGGAAACATAGGAAAGAAGCTACGAAAAGTAACATTAAAGAGATGTGATCAATATAAATTCCAAATCCTAAGTTGACTCCATTAGTCATTCCATCAGATCTTAACACATCAAATGTAATCCAATCAATAATATCTAACCCCTGGCCATTATGCATTTCTCCAATAAATTGAGCAACAACCATAGAAGTTAAAATTAATACAATGCCCATAGACATTAAAGAAATAGAACCACCTTCTTTTAGGATATTTTTCCACCAATCTTTTCCATTGAAATATTGCCCTAGGAATAGAATAATAGGGAATGTAAGTAATGGGACAAATGGAATTGTTGCAACCCAAAATTCTACAGAAATTTCACTACCCATCTTCAACCCTCAATTTTTTAATAATTCTAATCCATCTAATGAGATAGTAGCATGTTTAGAATATAATGACAAAAATATTGCTAATCCAATTGCCACTTCTGCTGCGGCAATTGCAATTGCAAATGCTGCATACATCCAACCTAATTCATCTCCGAAATGAGCCGCTCCCGCCACAAAATTAAGATTTACAGCATTAAGAATTAATTCAATACACATCAATACAATAATTGCATTCTTTCTGGTAAATGCGCCCCAAAGTCCGATGGCAAATATGATGACTCCTAATCCTGCAACCCATGATGGATCAATCATTTGAATCACCTCCGCCCCACATTAAATTTTCTTTACGTTCATCACGAACTAAGTAAGCAGCACCAACCATTGCCATTGAAAGTAGAATTCCAATTAAAATTACAAGGAATCCCCAATCTACTAACATGCTAGTTGCAAAATCCAGATTATCTAATGAATCACCCGATACTGATGCTTCCCAGTTCGAAGAATCACTTACTGTTGAAAATATAAATATAGCAACGACTAATATGCCAATTCTTACAAGAGTAGAAATCATCTTCATTCAAAATCCTCCATAATTTGAGTTCTAGTTAACATTACACCAAATAATACTACTAGCATTACACTTGCCAAATAAACTAAAATTTGAATAGCAGCTAGGAATTCAGCTTCTTGAAGAATAAATACTCCTGCTACAGCCATAAATGCAAAAATAAGAGACATCATAGAATGTGCAACTTTTTTTGCATAGACAGTTCCAAGTGAACCGCCTATTGCAATTATTGCAAACATGAAAAATATAATATTCTCAACAACACTCATATTTATGCCTCTGCTTTAGCTGCTTTAGCTCTTTTTTTCTCCCTTCTTGCTCTTTCTTTTGCAGCACGCTTTGCTAGTTCAGCATCTACTGCTTCTTGATGTTGAGATGGTAATACTCTTGTTCTTGTAGCATCAAACCATAGATCTTGTCTTGTGAATCCTGACATTCCATCATATTCATTAGTCATAAAGAAACTACTGAAATCACATGCTTCCATGCATAGCCCACAAAACATGCATCTGCCTATGTCAATTCTACCACTGACTATTTGGTCATCCGCGGGGTATAAGGTTGAAGTTGATATTTCTGCCTCGGTTCCAGAATCATTCCAGCGAATTTTTGCATTATCTCCAGATAAATCAATAATTTCTCCAAATCTATAATCTTCACTAGGTCCTTTGTGTGCTGTAAAAATATCATATTTTTCATTTTCTTTTATGCCTGACTTTAGAGGCATGGCAGCCCAACTACCAACTTCAAGGTCCTTTCCTAGGCCTGCATTTTCACCTTCTTTTGTTTCCATTACATCTACACGTAATTCTGTAGTCATATGCAAACAATCATTTGGACAAATAGTAACACATAATCGACATGCTGTACATGTTTCCCAAATTACACCAATCCTTCCATTATATTCACCAGGTACAAATAACCATGGCTCCATATCTTCTAGACGTTCATAAGGATACATTATTGTGACAGGACGATAAATAGATGGAAATAAATCGCTAGATTCTCTATCTGCAGTATATTCATGATTTTCAGGAGTATTGTATTTGTTTTCTTTGACTCTTAATATTGAGTTTTCATCAAGTAATGTTGCAGGTTTGTTATGATATTCATTACGGAAATATTTCCCAATTACTGGAAATGTCCTCAATGCTGTCTTCATTGACATCCATAATGGTCGAATAACTAAATTTCTAAAATTTGGTTGTGCTTTTGGGTGCATTGGCATAATTCTCAACTCCTTAATCTTCTCCGATAGTGTGTGTTCCTGCAGGTGTCACGGTTCTTGTATGTGACATTCTTTGCCCTTCCCAGTCAGGATCTTCATCAACTGAAAGTACTACAAATAATATTAGTGAAATTAATGTAATTGCAGCAGGAATAATCATTCCAGAGCCAGGTCCCCATGAATTCCCATCAAATACATAGAGCCTTAATATAAATGCAAATGCTAGATTAATTAATGATAACGGCAGAAGATATTTCCAACCTAATTCTAAAATCTGATCAGTTCTAATACGAGGGAATGCTGCTCTAACCCATACGAAAATTGCAAAGAAGAACCATGCTTTTAGTAAAACCCATACAATGCCAGGTATCGCCAAATACGCATCACCAAAAGCACCTAAGTCTCCGATGAAGTTAGCAAATGGTGCATGGTAACCTCCAAAGAAGAAATGAGCCATTAGGATACAAGCAGCGTAACAACGTAGGTATTCAGATGCAAACAATAGCCCCCATCTCATACCTCCATATTCAGTCCACCATCCTTCAACTAATTCTGCTTCTGCTTCAGGCATATCGAATGGAATCCTTTCAACTTCAGCAATCATTGTAACTAAGAATAGAAGGGAACCAAGTGGAATTAAGAAGAAGTTCCATACTCCAGAACCATATTGGAAATCAATAATTTCAATTATGTTTAAACTTCCAGATAGTACACATACTGATAGAATTGTGATTAATAATGGGATTTCATATGCAGTTAATTGAGCTGCACTACGAATTCCACCAAGAAGTGAATATTTGTTATTTGAAGACCAGCCTGCAAAGAAAACACCTAATGGGGCTATACCAAAAATGGCAAATGCAAATAGCACTGACATTTCTGGATCAGCGGCATAAATTCCGGAACCAAAGGGTAAAAATCCAAGAATCATTACGGTTGATGAAATGATTAGGAATGGTGCTAATTCATAGATTAATTTGTCAGCTTTATTCGGCACCATGTGTTCTTTAGTTAAGAATTTCATTCCGTCACCTAGACCTTGGAAAAATCCAGGGAATAAATACCAGATGCCATGCCAACTACGATTATTTACACGATTAACAGTCGCTTTATCACTTTTATTTCCAGCAACTCTGTTTAATGTATTAACAACCCATCCTACAGGAGCTCCCAATCCAAATGGTAGAAGTGTCCACCATTTACCTGCAGTAACTCCATTTTCTCCAACCCATAAACTTCTCATTGAGGTGGTTGCACCCCTTCTATCCATGAAACGTGCAATTAATTTCCTTTCAGTCCAAATAACTGTAATAAATTGAGAAAGCATAATGATTGTAAAAATAACAACACACATAGTGAAAGTTACAACGGAAGTTGTGAAAATATCAAAAACTTCACTTGTACATTTTGGAATTGTATCGAATAAAATGGTATTTGCTTTCACAGTTCCTTCTGCTGCACATAAGGAAGTTCCAGCATTAATATCAATTGAATTAAAGGCTACTGAATGTAAATCAGTGGCAGAACTATCAACTAATTTGTTGACATTTAACCAATCATATTTTGCATCGTCTCCCATAAAATCACCTGTCAGTTTCTCCGATGCACGGGTCAAAGGAGCCCATGATTGCAGGAATATCTGCAACTTTGTACCCAATCATTGTTTTAGCTACGTATGGAATTGTAATAAACATTGGAGATCTTATACTCATTCTGTATGGGAATTCACCTCTTCCCTTTTTCCCTCCTCCTCCTGCTAAGTAGAAAGTTGATTCTCCACGAGAATCTTCAAAATGATGGAACCCATTTTGTCCTGCAGGAGCTCTTGTAGGTGGTTTAATGTAAATCATTTCATCCTTTTTGTTGTAATGTGTTTCAGCACCACCAGGAATACTATCAAGTGCAGATAAAATCATATTGCAAGACTCAACCATTTCAGTCATTCTAACTCTATATCTATCATAACAATCGGAACCTTCGTTTGAGGATGCTTTTTCTACAGAGGCAACTCCATCAATTTGATCATAAACACTGTACGGATGAGCCCATCGAACATCATAATTTACACCTGCTGCACGAACATTAGGCCCAGTGACTCCAGCATTAATCATATCTTCAGCTTTACATGCACCTACTCCTTGAGTTCTAACTAGGAATATTGTAGATTCATCTAAAAGCATCTCATATTCTTGTAGCCTCTTTAGAAA
>CATFLP010000041.1 GCA_949514915.1 Methanobacteriota archaeon
ACCCTCCGTAAAATTAGAAGCTGTCATATTTGAGGTTACATCGTCAACTGGAAAATGAATACAAATTACTTGTTTATTTTCCCATTCACTTGGTAACCCATAGTGTGTATTGTTTTCTGTAGTGATTAAGCTTGATCGTACTTCTTCTGTTGATTCAAGCCATAATTTATTTATTTGGGGAAAAGCAACTATAACAGCTACTAACACTACTAAAGATATAATGTGATTTTTACCGATCTTCTCCATCATTTTAATTTCCTCTTAGACGTTCGCCTAATATTTTACTAATAATTTTTCCGTCTGCTCCGCCACCAAGTTCTTTGATTACTACTCCCATCAATGGCCCCATCGCTCCCATTCCTCTCTCTGCAACAAAATCTGCTCTTTCTTCTAAAATCCTATCTATTACTTCTTCTATCGAGCCTAAATCAGATGGGTTTAATCCTAAAATTTCCGCTTTTTTCATGGATTGTTCTATAAAATTAGTTACTTCTCCATCCAAATTAGTCCCTCCTTCAAGAATCATATTGATTCCTAAATCTACAAGCCCATCTCTAGTAACTCCTCCTGATTCCCTTACTAACAATAATGCCGCTAGCATCTTTATACTTACTTGATTAATATCAATTCCAACACCTTCTGCAATTTGTATTCGGCTAGTTTCTAATAACATTGATGCCCATGCTTTAGCAGGTAATTTGTTTAACTCTAAATCTAAATTACCACTAACTCCAGCAAAAAATTCGTCATCTAATTGTCTTGAAACCAATTGTTTTTGTTGATCTGATGAAATTTCAAAAGATGTTAATCTATCTAACCTCTCGCTTTGGGTTAATGGTAACTTATTAGAAATTTCATCCCAATGTGATTTAGTTAATTCGAATGAAGGGACATCCGTTTCTGGATACATTCTAGCCCCTGTTGGCAATGGCCTCATTGCAGTTGTTGTTCCATCTTCTGGTGCTCCTTTCTTTACAACCACATTTCTTACTTCTTGAATAGATCTTTGCCATGCTTTCCTTGCCCTCAGAACTACAGACTCTAATGCTAATTCTGCTTGCCATTCTGGTGCAACACATAATGCGAAGGCATCTGATTCACTACAATTTACTTCTTTTTTGATTTCTTCAACATTGCTTTCTGTAATGCCATATGCTGGCAATTCATCCGAATGGAAAATGCCTGCAACTCCTGCAAGTTTGGCTGCACCAGCCAATTCCCTACCTAATCTTGGTAATTGTGCTCCTTCTGAATCTAATATTTTTGTACCCAATCTGCCAGATAAATACGGTAACTTAACACACAAAATTGATGAATTGTTTTTCAAAGAATTTTGAATCATTTTTGATTCACAATCTTTCAATAAATGTGTACAATCATTTATTTCAAATGGGATCAGTTCAATTAACTTTTGAGAAATTTTCATTTCTAATTCTTCGTCATCATCATCCCTATTAGGGGGTAATTTTGGTTCTCCGATTGTTTCTCTTAATTCATTAGCAAGCCTGTAAAAATGTAATTGTCTTGCTATCTCTAATTCAATAATTCTAGGTATCCACTCTAAATCTTGACATCCTTTTATTTCAACACGATCACCACACGCTATTGAAACATTAAGATCTTGTCTAATAGATCCTAAACCCCTTCTAACTTTTCTAGTGTCTCTTAGCAACCCTCCTAATGCTATTGCTGTTTCTTTTGCATGCTCTGGGTTTTTTACATCAGGATCTGTTGCAATTTCAATCAAAGGTATTCCTAATCTATCTAAATTCCATGTAACAACTTCACCATTAGATGTAAGCTCTGAAGATAATTTTCTTGCACTGTCTTCTTCAAGACAGATTACAGAGATCCCTACATCTCCTGTTTTAGTTTCTAATTTACCATGTGTCGAAACTAATGTAGTTCTTTGAAATCCTGAGGTATTGGAACCATCTACTACTGTTTTTCTCATAGCCTGTAACGTACCTACTGGATGAGCATTTAACATTGCAGAAACTACTAATGCAATTTCTACTGCATCTTTATCATGCTCTAATGGAGGTTGATCATCTAATTCAATCAAACCTGCATTTGGTGATTTCACGTAAACAAAACTTCTATTTCTTCTAGTTTCAAATCTAGCTGCAATGTCTATTTTTCCACCTTCTCCACTTGCAGCTCTAAGTTTTCTTTTAGTTCTAAATAAATTAGAAGGTAATGTATCAATTGTATAATCATATAATTCTCCTTTTTCACGAGAATGTAACTTTCCTGTGTTTAATTGTTGATGAATTTCTAATCCACACATAAAACCTAATTGTTGAGGATTTAGAGTTTTGACATCTGAAATGTCCCCTAATGGTTCCTCTCCCATAATAACCCGAGACAGAACTTATGAATAATCTTGATGAAGTTTTTTGTCATTAAATATTCGTTACTGCCCATGTTCCAAAAATTGGAGAGTAAAGAGTCCCATTTGTTCTCATTGTTTCCAAAGTACTCATGACTCTATCATCATCAAAATCTTCACTCCTAGTCCTTTGTAAAAGATCTGCGGTTGAAGGGTTTATTTTTGTACCTTCAAACATTTCTTGGATTATCTTTTTCAAGAATGATTCTAAATTTCTACCTTTAGTTGTTTTACCTGATTGGATTGTTGTTTCATCAAAATTATCACCCATTAATTCATGTCTCCAAAGTTCAAACAGTCGTAAAGCCCGCAAAACATCTTCATATTCAGCAACATCAGATAATCTCACTTTTGCTGATGCTTCTGCCATACGAGAAAGTGCTTCTAATGCCCTTGCAGTAATTGTGATTACATCTTTTCCTTTTTCCATATTATCTGCTGAATCTGTTACCTTTGTCCTCATAGATGTATAGTAATCAATGATACGTTTTCTGGCATCATCATTCAATACTGGATGGTGATTTCTTTTTGCATAAGCAACATATTTTCTAAACATCTCTCTGCTTAATACTTCCTTACCTTCGTGATCTTGACTTGATTCTTTAGATGCATTTAACATCGGGTCTACTTCGTTCCCTTGCTCAATAGCATATTCATCTACTCCAGATTGCCGGTTTGCTAAAATATGAGAGGCTATCTTTCTATCATATTCTTCTTCAGGAGTATCAGACATTAACCAAATAACATCGAATCTAGAGAATAATGGAGGTGGTAAATTTACTTGTCTTGTATATGGGCCTGCTTCATCTGGATGAAGGAATCTGCCTCCCTTTGGATTTGAAGCAGCTAATATTGAACATCTAGTCCTTAATTTGGCATTTATTCCTGCTTTAGAAATACTAATTGTTTGTTGTTCCATTGCTTCATGAATAGATGATCTGTCTCCATCACTCATCTTATCAAATTCATCAATTGCTGCAAGCCCTGTATCTGCAAGAGGTAGTGCGCCAGCTTCTAAAGTCCAACGCCCATCACTAGTTGAATCAGCAACTGCTGCTGCTGTCAAACCTGCTGCTGATGCACTTCTACCGCTAGTATATTGCCCTCTAGGGGATAATTCTGACATGTAATGTAGCATTTGTGATTTAGCAGTACCTGGATCTCCCATCAATAATATGTGCATGTCTCCTCTTTGACGAGTTCCATCTGGGTTACGTCTTGCAACCCCTCCAAATACCTGTAAAAGTAGACTCTCTTTCACATAATTATGACCAAATATTGATGGAGCTATACTTCTTGTCATTAAATCATAAATATCTTCTCTAAAACTAAGTTCCTTTATTTCTGCTTCGTCTTCTGGTGAAATTTTAACATCTTCAAATGGTGTGTTTCTTTGTTCATAAGAATTGACTCGCAAGAAGATATCGAATATTGTTGATTTCTTTCCTCCTTTCTTTTTTGAACGTACAAATAATTCTCCATTTGCTACAATCCTATCTCCAGGTAAAATTTGACCTGAAATTTCACCTTCGATTAAACATTGTAATCTCTCAGGTTGAACCCCTCCCCGTAATTTTTCGGGGGGCTCTTGTAATTCAACAAATTGTGTATTTTCTAAAACACTTAAAGAAGGCACTATTTCAAATCTAGCCTGTGGTCTTTCTACTCCACACCCAGTTGTCGGGTCACAAATCATTGGTTCAACTAATTCCTGTTCATTAGATTGATAAATCATTTGAATTGCTTCGCAATTGCCATGACAGCACCTAAATGCAGCTTCAACAACTCTTGGCCGAACTGAACTAATTTTAACTACAATTGCATCTATAGCAAGCATACTTCCTACATCGTCTTGGCGAATATTCCTTACTGCCCTTCTTTGATCAGGAGGTAAATCTCTTACTCTAATTAATGGATTTATATGATGGTTTTTTTCTTTACAAATTTTCCTTAAAGCACTATCACCACAGCGTAATGATAATGATGGATTTACTAAAAATATCTCAGCGAAATCCTGATCAAAATTGTAAACTTCCCTGTATGATACTGTAAGACTCCTTTTTTCTGGCCAATTGAGAGCTAATGCACCAATGTCAGTATTTTCTTCAAGAAATGTCATCCATCGTGCTTCAATTTCATTAGCATGCATAATATCGCTCTCGCCGGGCTTACGAAACGAGTCGCTACAGTTCTTAATATGCGCGATTTTACCCCTTGGTTTCCACTGGAAAATGCAATGATATCCTATACCTCATTTTTCCAAATTTTCTTATTTCCACTAGGCCAAAATATGACTTTTTTCTCCAAAATAAAGTAATAAAAAAATTTCGCCAGAAGCGTCACTCTCAAAACGGAGTACGCGGAGCATATGACGTGACAGACAAAGATGGGGTCGACTACGCAAGTAGCGGAGTGGATATTGATTTAGAAGGGAAAGCAGTTGGTTCGCTAGTAAGTGAGCTTAATTCCTCTCCTCGTTTACCTGGTGAAATTGGATCATTGATTGACCATCCAGGGGGATTTAGTGGCATCATTGAATTTGGTGATGAATTACTTGCAATGTGTACAGACGGAGTAGGTAGTAAACTAATGATAGCCAGTGAATTAGGCCAATGGGAAAGTGTTCCAATTGACTGTATGGCAATGAATGTAAACGATTTATTATGTATTGGAGCAGAGCCTATTGCTTTCGTAGATTATATTGCTACACCAAAACCAGATCCCGGTGTTCATGCTGCATTAGGAAGGGGGCTGGCAAAGGCTGCTAAAATTGCAAATGTTAGTTTAGCAGGAGGAGAAACTGCTTCTCTTCCTGACATAGTAACAGAATTAGACATGTCAGGTACATCTCTGGGATGGTTGCCAAAAGGCGACCAATTAACAGGTGAAACTATTATTTCTGGTGATGCATTAATTGGCATACCCTCCTCTGGAATTCATTCAAATGGATTTTCTTTGGTTCGTAAAATATTAGAAATATCTGGAGCCGATTTAAGAGCCCCTCCTCCCTTTGATGCTTCGAATGAAAATAGAGAAATTGAAAGATTTGATTCCGAAAAGGATCTTACTCTTGGAGAAGTTCTTCTTAATCCAACTAGGATTTATGTGAATCCTATGATTCCATTATTCGAACAATGTAGAGAAAGTAATACTCCTTGCAACTATAGTGATATCAAAGGCATTGCACATATTACTGGAGGAGGTTTGTCTAACCTTTTACGATTACACCCAAGCCTTGGCTATCATATTGATGCTCCTTTGTCTTCATTACCTGAATTTGATTGGTTACAAGAACTTGGAGGAGTCAGTGATTATGAAATGGCTAGAACATTCAATTTGGGAATGGGATTATGTGTAGTTGTTAGTAAAGAAAGTGTAGATTCAATTTTAACTTGGTTAGAAGATTCTGGAGTTAAAGGATGTGCTATTGTTGGTCGTGTAAATGATGAAGGACATCGAGTAACTCATATCAACCCCGACATATGCTTTGAACACTACTGAGGTAGTTAATTTGCAGAGTAACCCCGCGGGATGGCCTGGAATTTCATGGATAGAAGGGCGTACTCTATTGCAAGTTCCTAGTATTGATGGCCAAGCAGAATGGCGTGTTGGCCCTGCTAAAAAGAATGATTCTCCTGTGTTTCATAATGTTGCAATGGCAAATAATAGAACAAGAAGTACTCTATTATTGGGTTTAGCTATTCGTAATAAATGGTTACTAAAAGAGGGGAAATTACGTATTTTAGATGGCTTGGCAGCTAGTTCTGTCCGTTCAAGAAGATGGTTAAATGAATTACCAAATGAACTTGCAAAACAAATCGAAGTTATTTCTGTAGATCGAAATGATGATTCTATTTCTTGGGCTTTAGCCAATCATGAAAAACACCCTCCGAAAAATGCGGTTCCTGAACAATTAACAATCCAAAAGGGAGATTTTAGGCAAGTTGTATATTCTGGTGGTTGGCAATGGATAGATATTGATCCTTATGGTTCTCCAATTCCTTTTCTTGATTCTGCAATGCAAAACTTAGCCCGTAAAGCCATTCTTCAAGTTAGTGCAACTGATACTGCGGCTCTCTGTGGCACTTATCCTCAAGTTACCAGAAGAAGATATGCTGCATATGCTGTAAACGATACTATAGCTCATGACACCGCTATGAGAATTTTATTAGGAAATATTGCCCTATGTGCAGCAAGACATGAGCGTTCTATTGAACCACTAATGTCTGTATTTGATGGTCATCACACCAGAGTAAGTGTATTAGTAACTCCTGGGAAAAAGAATGCTTCAAATGTTTATGAAAATTTAGGATGGAGAGTAAATGAACCTGATTCAAAGACAATAGCGGCATCAATAAAAGCAGGATTACATAGTTTCAAATGTTCAAAAATACCTCAACCAAGATGTCTTTTACCATATAACTCCCCTCCCGAATCTCTTGCTGATGGAAATGTAAGTGGTCCATTATGGATTGGATCATTAGCGAGAAAAGATGTTTTAGAAGAATTAACTGAAGAATATGCATTGGAAACATGTGGACTTTCACATGAAAGAGATGCCCATATCATCTCATTAGCAGGATGGAAAAAAGAAGATGTTGAAAAATCTAATCGTGGAGTTGTACGTAGTATTGAAAGGTTACATCAATCAAAAGAGGCCATCAATACAAATGGATTGGTTACAGTTGATGAATTGCCTCAATGGGTCGATATTGGAGGGCCTCCAAGCCCTAAAAAATTGATTGCCGCCCTAGAAGAAAAAGGATTTAAAGCAGCGATTTCACCAATTTCA
>CATFLP010000042.1 GCA_949514915.1 Methanobacteriota archaeon
CTAAACCTCCAACTTGAATAAAATCATCTTCAAGATGTAGAAATACTGCTGCTGAGGGATAGCCCTTTTCCAAATTATGTACTTTTTCAATAGCAGTCTCTATTGCTGTTTCAAATGCTTGTTTTCTATCTCGATTATTAATCGTAGCTTTGATGGCATTTGTTCGCCTTTTAATATGGAGATTGTGCTCTTTGTCAACTAAATCAACATACAAAGAAAGGTATACGTCTTGATTGTCTTCATCAAAAATTTCAGAGAGTTCACGGATGTCAAATGGTTTGCTTCCTTCCATGTTTTAACCACAAGAGATAGAGGTATTCAGTTTATTGCTACCCCTCTTACTCTTCCAATTGTAGCAACTTCGTGAAGAAAAGCCTCTAATTGTATTCTTGGATGCATACTTCTGTTTAATCTAATATTACATTTCGATAATGAATCTAAAATATCTGACAACACTTCTTGTTTAATGAAAAAGCGGCCCGACAATAATAAATCATGTATCTGATTTACGATATCTTCTGCATCTAATGAATGGTCTTTCATCAAAACATCTAATTCTTTCAATGCTCCCTTACGCACTCTTACATTTTTGTTTCCTATTTGTTCCCAGTCCCATTGGATTACATTTCCTAAAAGTGCATTTTCTATCATTCTTCTAGTAGAAAGGAGGGTTGTAGATGCAATTACTTTGTGTAGTGTATCTCTATCTTTTAACAAATTTCTATCGTGTAATAATTCTAGCAAATATATTGCTTTACGCAAATCTCCTGAAGCAATATGCACAACATCATCGAGAATATCTGTATTTACTGATAATTTTTCTAATTCAGAGATTTTTTCTAATCTTTCTTTAATTAATTCATTTGGAACTGTTGGCATTCGTATCAATAGACATCTACTTCTTAATGCATCAATTAACCTACTTGGTGCTCTTGCAGTAAAAATAAATCTAGAAACCGTGGCTTCTCTTTCCATCATTCTTCTAAGAAATGCTTGCCTTCTAGGCCCTAAATAATCAGCATCTTCTATGATAAATAGTCTACTTATTCGGTTCTCATTATTTGATTCTCTTCCTGCAGGAGGTAGATCTCCTTCTTCTGCTTCCCACATTGAAGAATCAAAAGATGTTAATGTTGTCCTTCCTGCTAATGTGTCCTGAGAATCTTTTCCAGATGGTCGTAAAAATGCCTCAAATGACTTCATAGCGCCTGCTGTTTTCAAAACATCTCTCGCATGAAAAACATGTGTTGAAAGATCCCATGCGGGACCAAGCACTTGACGAGCCAATAATTTCCAAGTTACGGTCTTTCCAACGCCTGAAGGTCCTGCAAGTAAGATATGTGAGGGATTTGCATCTAAACTTGATCTAATCAATGTTTCTTGGTAAGCTAAAGGTATCGCCAATTCAGAAAATTTCTGAGGGGCGTACTCGTTCAGCCACGACTCCATGTAACTGGAATAAAGCCGAGGTTATTCAATAATCTGTTTATATTGCATCTAATTCTTTGACGGATGTTCTTCTTGGTTTCACAAAAATTTTCCCTCCGCATTTTGCACAGTGCATATCGTTTGAATCTTTAGTAAAGGATTGGAAATGCCCACAACTAACACATTTGTACTCAACTAACGCTTTTTTGGCTGGGGTCCATCGATCATTTTGTTCCATTTTGTTCTCCTCTGCAGATGAGCCGACAAACCCATCTGTTTTGAACTCTTGGCTCGCTGAAGTTTTTAGAATGTAATGTATCGTTAAACAATATGGGGGAAGAAAGTCCACTAGTAATCGATGTGATTGATAATGGTGGGCAATGGACCCATAGAGAATGGAGAATGTTAAGATATCTTGGTTGTGATACGCAAATTGTTGAAAATAACACCCCTATTTCAGAATTAAGAAAGTTGGATGGATTGTTACTTTCAGGGGGGGCTGCGAGAGTAGGATTAACTGGAGAGTTAGGAAATTGTGGTGAATATCTAAAACTTGATATCCCAATTCTTGGAATTTGTGCAGGCCATCAATTCATGGCAAGGCATTATGGTGGTGATTGTCGAGCTGCTCCTGACCCAGAATTTGGAGCAATGGAAATTGAATTAGTTGGGGATGGGGGAATTTTATTCCAAAATACGAAACCTAAACAAATGGTATGGGAATCTCATAATGATGAAGTTCATGTATTGCCTGAAGATTTCATAATTACTGCATCAAGCGTGAATTGTGAGATTGAAGCAATGGAAAATGTTGGCCTTATGCGATTTGGGCTACAATTTCATCCCGAAGTAAATGATACAGAGTATGGTGCGGAAATCATCACAAACTTTGTTGAGTTTGTCCGAAAAAATAAAAATTAATTTGCTCTAATTTCTAGAAAGTAAAATTATCTCACTACTATGTTCCAAAATTGCGCAATTATTCCACGCTTCATCGAAATTTCTCCCAATTGCATAAACACCGACTCCTCTGATGCAGGCTGCTTTACCATTACCTTGACGCATGGCATCTGTAATTTGTCTTAAAAAATCATCCATATTATCATAATTAGGATCTACAATTATTGCTTTACCAAAATTCTGTTTACCAATTTCATCCACTGGTTCCATTTTAATCAATTTCTTATCAAGGGATAATGCTATCGCATGAGAAGATGGTGCGTAAATACATGCAGCTGGCCCCTCATATTGTAAAGATGCAAATGCAAGCATGACTTCATGGATTCTCCAATCATCTGGAGCATTTTCTGGGGCTGGTTGTCCTAATCTTCCAGTAACAATATCTCCTTCCAAAATTCTTCCTAACATACAACCTGATTTCGATGCGTGTACTAATCCTGGTTCATCTGGATCTAATATTGAAATGCTTCCTTGTGCTGCTCTAACTAATCTTTCTCTATGCAAAAGCCTACCAGTTCTAATAAAATCTGAAACTAAATGTGCTGCAACCACATAATCAGGACCTACAATCGGAGGTGATGGTACTTCCTCTATTTCCGAAATTACTTCACCTGCAGAAGCTAATCCTTGACGTAACCTTTCATTCTCATTTCTTAAGTTTTCAATTTCTTCTGGATTAACAAAAGACTCTATTGAAGTTGGTACTTCGACAATTGGTCCTGCATCATCTTCTTCAACTTCTTCAACCACTTCTTCACTAATTGGTTGTTTGGTGATTTTTGATAATGATGAATCCATTACTTCATCTTCTGATTCTTGATCTTCATCTTCTGATTCACTAGGAGGGGCGCTTGGTGGGCCGCTTGGTGGGCCACTTGGAGGGCCTCCACTAGGAGGAGCCCCTGGTGGGCCACTTGTTGGTGGTTTGAAACCCTCCTCTTCTGGTTCTTGCTCTTCTTCTGTTTCATTAGGAGGGGCGCTTGGTGGGCCACTTGGTGGACCTTTGCTTGGTGGGCCACTTGGTGGACCTTTGCTTGGTGGGCCACTTGGTGGACCTTTGCTTGGTGGACCGCTTGGTGGACCACTAGGGGGTAATTTTGGAACCTTCTTCTCAGAAACATTTTCTTCGTTTGATTCTTCTGAACTCATACCAAAAGCACCAGCTAACATCTCATCTACTTCGTCAACTTTTACTTTCTTTTTCCTACGTGAATTATTCGGCCCCGCCATTAAAGCACCGTACCTCCGACAAGGGCCTAATTAAATACAACTTCGCAACAATTGGTATAGTTTTGCTTGAGAGTTCATTAAATAGGAATTCCTTCTCGGATGCTCGCTGCTCCTGTAGTGTAGTGGCCTATCATGCAGCCCTGTCACGGCTGCGACCCGGGTTCAAATCCCGGCAGGGGCGCCATTAACAAAAAAAATAGTGTTTTTTGGCTAAGCCATTAATACATATAGAAGAAACACATAGACGAGTTTGTCCTTGGTATGCTTAATCAAATAACAAACATTGCTGGCTACAGATTTGTAGATTTAAGTGACCGAGATGAATTAAGACAGCCTTTTAGAGATATTACTGCTAAATTAGATCTTAAGGGCACTATTCTACTTAGTAAAAATGGCATTAATTTTTTCCTTGCTGGAACTCAAGAAGCAATAGATAATTATGTTGAATTTTTAAATAAAGATGAGAGGTTTAAAGACATCCCTCTACACATATCTTTCACAGATTATCAACCATTTAGAAGGATGCTTGTTCGACTAAAAAAGGAGATTATTGCATTAGGCATGGATGAAATTAGGCCTGCTGACCACAAAGGACAATATATTGAGCCGATGGAATTCAAACAATGGTTAGACGAAGGAAAAGAGGTTATGGTCCTAGATACTCGTAATGATTACGAATTGAGGTTAGGAACCTTTGAAAATGCCATAGATCTTGATATCAAATCTTTCCGCCAATTTCCAAATGCTATTGAAAAATTGAAACAAGATAAATCGACTCCCGTAGTTATGTTTTGTACTGGAGGAATCCGTTGTGAAAAAGCTAGCGTTGTAATGGAGAATAAAGGATGGGAAAATGTATATCAAATCAAAGGAGGGATTCTAGGATATTTCAAAGAAACTGATGGCGCTCATTGGAATGGGGATTGTTTCGTTTTTGACCAACGTGTTTCAATTGGTAAAGACCTTAATGAAACGGAGCATGAAATGTGCTTTGCATGCAGAGAGCCGTTAACAAAAGAAGAAATGCTTTCTGAAAAATATATTGTTGAGGAATGTTGTCCATATTGTTATGGGAAAAATGCCCCTACACAAGTCTCAATAGAAAATCGCTAAAGTAAATCAGCAACTGAATTAACCATTACATCTATTTTTTGGGGTGCATTTTTTGCATCTTCTTTTGTTGCTTCCCCACTTAATACAAGAACTGATAAACAGCCAACTCGATTAGCCATCTCTATATCTGTATACAAACGATCTCCAATCATAGCAACTTGATGTGCTTCTAATCCCAATTCCTTAATTTTATGAGTTAACATTCCTGGATTAGGTTTTCCACAAATATGCATTGGTTTCACTCCAGTTGTTGCTTCTAAAAGTGCAAGATAAGCTCCCACATCAGGCAATCCTCCATCTGGCGATGGGCAAACCGTATCAGGATGGCTTGCAACAAGAGGAATTCCTTTATGGAGAAAAATTGAAGATTTTGTTAATTTTTCATAATTTATTTCAGTATCATAACCAAGTACAATAATTTCTGGGTTTTCTGAATTGGTAATTATACCATTTTCTTCTAACATCTCACACATTGATTTTGTTCCTATTGTGTAAGTTTCAGAATAATTATTATGTTCTAACCATCCTAATAAATCATCTGTTGATAGTAAAATTTCAGACTCTGTTGCATTAATTCCAAAAGATGCTAATTTGCCAACATAGGCTTTTTTTGAGCGACTTGAATTATTAGAAAGATAATATTTTTTAATGCCTCTCTCAGTTAGTCTACTTAGATATTCATTAACTCCATCAATCGGATTGTCTCCAAGATATAATGTCCCATCTAGGTCCATAAATACCGCCTCAATACCTTCTAATTCATAATTCAAATACATCACCTAAAACAATAATAATTTTAACAACTTCCAAGTACTTTTCAATTCCTCTTGGGCCTCCTTAGAACTTAATGATTGCTCTAATAACCCCTTGAGCTCGGGCTTCTTATTTGCTTTACCAATTACCCAATTCATTAACCACTTTTTCTTAACCATCTTTTGAATTTTAAAACTATTAGATAGTTCTGGCCCTAGTGTATTCCAAATTTCATTCATATATTCCTCTGCTAATTCTGAGGGGAATCCGTCCTTATGCTTTTTTTTATCAAAGTAGGTTATGGCTATTTTAGAACTTAATAATGCATTACCAATTCCTTCCCCTGAAAATGGATCTACTAATGCTGCTGCATCACCAACGCACATTGCACCACTCATAGCTGATCTTCTAGGTTGATAAGAAGGAGGTTTTTTTCGAGGACTACCAAATGGTAATTGAAACCCTTTTCCTGATCCTTCTACCATACTGGCATTCTTAAATCTCTTTGAAAAGTACGGATGTTCTTTAATGATTGAATTTTGTAATCCTTTTAATTTCACGGTTCTTTTGTTCATTTCGGAGATCACCATGCCAATCCCCACATTAACAACCACCTTTCCTTCAGAATTTTCTCCGACTGGAAACACCCACCAATAACCAGGTAAAACTCCGTCGATAAAATGTATCTCTATTGGTTCTTGATTTGTATTAATTCCATCTACATCAACCCAATATTCTCGATATGCTCCACAATAATGTTTGTCATCTCGCATTGGTTCTCCATGGCATTTTTTTGTGACTGTTGATGCAACTGGACAATTATATCCTCCTGCTCCAATTGTTAATGGTGCGTTGAATTTTAGTTCTAACCCCTCTTTTTTGCTTCCAATAATACCTGAAACTCCAATAATTTTTTTAGAGCCTTTAGATTCTTCTACCAATACTTCATTAACATTAAAATTTTGAATTACTGCTCCTCCAGAATTTTGTACATGCTCAACTGCTTTTTGAAACATCATATAATCAAATTGTATCCTAGGCAATGCATAGCCAGCTTCTTTATTTTCTATTTCTTCTATTGGTAATGAACAAGTAATTTTTTTCCCGTTTGGGGATGAAAACGTGATTCCTGTAACTCTATTATGGGGGGTGTTCTCAATAAGGGGCCTTACTCCCAATTCTGTTACTATCCTTAGTGATTTACCCCCTACTGCATCTCCACATATCTTGTCCCTTGGAAATTCTCTTTTTTCTAAAAGTAATACCTTATTTCCTGCAATTGCCGCGTATGATGCTGCTGCGCTTCCTCCAGGACCTCCTCCTACAACAATTACATCAAAATCAGTCCCAGATTCAGGTATCGGGCCGCTCTCAATTGGTACCTCCCATTCTGCGGCCATACAAAGGGGTGAAGGGGCTAATCAATGAATGCTGTGCTAAAATTTGAAAAGATTATGTATTTCTGTTTTTATCTTGACAAAGTTCTATTTCTTCAGAATCATTTAATTTCGGTTTTCGTATTAATGGACTTATTGCATTATACATTTTTCTGTTTTTTTGCTTATAATTTCTAAAGGTATCTTCTGTAATTATTTTCAAATTATTACTTAATGTATATGAAAAGAAAAAATAATCTTCGTCTATTTCTTTATTAAAGTCATAATAAAGAAATTTTGCTTTTGTTTCTTTTTGTATTTTATTGATCGCTTTATGAAAATGTTTACATGTAAATGGTGTTGTATGTATGTAACAATTTTCTGATAAATTATTAATGAACTTGATCCAAATTTCAATAGATTTATCCATTAATTCTTCTGGTATGTTTTCAATCTGATTTTTTATAGTATCATCTTTTACAGTTATGCGTATATTATTTGGTAAATCAAACAAGTATCCATTAAGCGCCATTTCAGATTTTTTAATGTTAATCTTTCCCTCCCCTCCGTATAATAAAGACCCTGAAAAATCCTCCCCCTTATTAGAATGCGTTTTTGTTTCTTTTTGTATTATTTTACAAATATGATTAAAAAGAAGTATATCATTAAAATACAATAATTTAAACTTTTCAGATAAATTAGAATAATTATATTTTATATTGTATAATTTGCACATTTTATCGAAGTGGACTATTTGTGTTGGTGCATTTACCAATTTTTCATTAATCCAATTTGGAAATGTTAAGTTGTTATTTTCATCTTCAAAATATTTTATAAAAACTCGATGAGAATAGAGATTAATATAATTCGATATTTGTTCTGATTTTGCAAATATTTTTTCAAATTTATGAACAAATTTCTTCTGCTTTTGATTTATTGATGGGTTTGAAAAGGTGCCATCTGTTGAGTGCTCTAATCGAGAAAAAAGATAGGTGGCGATTTCAAAACACAAATGTGCATTAAAATCTGAAATGTTCAATACTCTTTCAAGTATATTTTCTAATAAGTCCTCATCTATTTCTTTAAATTTAGGCCGGGGTTTCTTGTTTTCAAAGATAGTTGCAATCAAAGGATCAAATCCCTTTATTTTCAATTTTTCTTCATTATTAATCAACCATTGAATAAAATTAGGAAAATTTAGTCCTGGGGCGTCAATGATTTTTCTGACTTGTTCACTAATAACACAACTCTTATTTTCTTTGGAGTATTTATTATTAAATTTACACATTTTAAGTAGCTCAACCCTCAGTTCTTGTTCAAAGTCCTCAGGGGTGCTCTCGATTAATTTATTAATTTTTATTTCTAATTGACTTTGATCTATTTGCTGGCCATGTTTAGATTTTGGGTGTCTTTTCCTAATTAAATCTAAATCTATATTTAATTCAAAGGCCAATAAAAGTATCATGTCTGCATAATCTATTATCTTCGTTTGTATTCTGTTAGCTGCAAGTCTTCTCATTTTTGAGGAATATGCTTGAATATGTTCTTTTAATAAATTATGTAATTCTTCATCTCCAATAACATAACTGATCAATAATTTTTGAGGAGTGGAAAAGCCATCCCCTTCATGGTATTGTGACTTTAAATAATCGGACAGTGCCTTTTTTTCTTCGATATCCAAGTGTTCTTTATCATCATGAACTGTGTATATGATTTTATTAGATAATGGACAAATTAGATCACTTGGTTCTGGCTCATAGAAATAAAATTTTGAACTGCTGTAATGGGCCATGGTGTCTTTCTGTAATACTACTAATTTTTGAAGGCTTTCAATTAATTTACCACGAATCATCTCTTTGCGTACAATTCAAATGGTGTCGTGATACGCAATATCATGGGCGGAGGAAACAAAGAGAAGAAGTTCGCAACGCGGGCTGTTCATGTTGGAACAAAACATTATGAAGGGTCTGTAAATACTCCTATTTTCCAATCCTCCACTTACAAACTAACTGAGGAAACATATGCAGGGTGGGCTGCAGGCGCTCAGCATACACTCATTTACTCAAGATTATCGAGTGTTAATTCCGAAGCGGTGGCAGAAAAATTGGCATCATTAGAAAATGCCGAAGATGGAGAATTATTTGCAAGTGGGATGGCTGCAATATCAACAACATTACTTGGCCTTCTTTCTAATGGAGATCATGTTATTGCTAGTTCAGATGTATATGGAGGTACATACGGATTGATGACTGAGGATTTACCCCGATTTGGAATTGAAGTAAGTATGGCAGACATGAGAGATGTAAATTCTTATGAGGCTGCAATACAAACAAATACAAAAATGCTGTATATTGAAACATTAACTAACCCAGTCTTAAAAGTATGTGATATTGAAGCATTTGCTGGATTAGCAAAAAAGCATAATTTACTCTTAGTTGTTGATAATACGTTTACTACTCCATGGGCAACTAATCCCTTAGATATGGGTGCTGACGTAGTTATTCATTCGACAACAAAGTATCTTGGTGGACATTCTGATATTGTGGGTGGAGCCGTCTTAGGAAACAAAGAAATCATTGCAAAAATATTCCCGAAAAAGGTACACTTTGGTGGCTCTGCAGACCCACACAATTGTTACTTACTAGAAAGAGGGGTGAGAACTTTAGAAGTGAGAATGAAGGCTCATACTGAAAATGCTAGTGAGTTGGCAAAAAGATTAGAAGGGCATGAAAAAATTTCTTCTGTACTCCATCCTTCTTTATCTAGCCATCCAGATTATGAAGTTGCAAAAAGAATTATGCCCAAAGGAACTGGAATGATGGCTTTTGTTGTAAAAGGAGGAGATGTTGCTGCCTTAAACTTCATGAGAAATTTAAAAATTATTTTTGAGGCGACTAGTTTGGGGGGAGTTGAAAGTTTGATTGAATGCCCCTTTAACTCAAGTCATATGTCAATACCTGAAAATGTTAGAAAAGAGGCAGGGATTGTTTCAGGATTTGTAAGGTTAAGTGTTGGTATTGAAAATATAGAAGATCTTTGGAATGATATCTCCCAAGCATTAAATTCAATATGATTACTCTGGCAACTTATGCTGAGTGCCTGTTGTTTTTTGTAATTCATTCATTTTAGATACATACCCCTCTGGACCTTCTTCACCAACCTTTGCACTTTCGTCCCAAAGTTTACCTAAGGAAATTGCCCAATCTCCTCCTAG
>CATFLP010000043.1 GCA_949514915.1 Methanobacteriota archaeon
TCATATCAGATCTAAAAAAACGAATTCTTTCAATGGAGAATCTTGGCATCGCTTTTCAATAGAATTAGTGAAATTAATTCAAGATGGCCTTGAAAATAGAATTAAGCATACTGAATTAGAAGACATAACAGAAATGGAAATTATTCCAAGAAGAAATCTTGAATTATTTTTGAAGAGGAAATCTAAAAGATTTGCAATAGATTTGCATTTAGTTCTAAGAAGAATTGCTCACTATCATACAATTTCTCTAGATTTAAGAAAAGAATGGCATAGATTAATGATCAGAACAAGAGTTACTGATGAACATCTAAAATCACTATTCATGAATGGCCTAGAAACGCCTAATGGTGAGAAATTTGGAGGTAAAGGATTCAGATCTACTTGGCAAGAAACTGTTGTATCTGTTGCCTCCGCACTAAATAGAAATGGAAAATCAAAAGATTTTGTTGCTCCAATGATAAGAGACATGGGCCTCTCTCTTGCAATGGGTGATACACCTCTTAATGTAATGGCTGCTCAAATGGGAAAAATCGGTTCACCAATGGATGGAGGACAAGAATATGCAGGGGGTAGAGATTTACATATTGGAGCATGGGAACAAGGTGTTCTTCCACCCACAGCACCATTACCAATTGCATCAGCAACAATTACTGGTTTAGCTTTGGCATCTAAACAACTTAACGAAAATAGATTCCATGTAGCCATGATTGGAGAAGGTGCGTCTTCAAGTGGTGAATGGTGGGAAGCGGTAAATTTTGCAGGCATAAGAGGACTGCCGATATGTTATGTTTTACAAAATAATCAAATTGCTTTGGATACATTCTCTATCAATCAATCGGCTTCTGAAGTTTGGGCAGATAAAGCAATCGCAATGGGGATACCATGCTGGACAATAGATGGTTCTGATCCCGCAGCATACTTTTCTTCTATTGCTACAGCAAGAGAATTTGGAATTACGGGGGGAGGTGCAACATTAGTACACGTAGAAACAATGAGAGGTTGTGGACATGCACATCATCATGATGATTTGTATCTTGGATCTCCGTCTGGAAATCCTCCTGGTTACGTAGATAAAGAAACTTTAGAATATTGGTCAAATAAAGACCCTATAAAATTACATGAAGAATTACTTCTGAAAATGAAAGTGTCTAAATCGGAAATAGATTTAATGAATAAAGAAGAAGAAGAATTATCTAATAATGCCAGAAAAGATGTTGAAACTATGGATTGGCCTGATCCAAAAACAGTTACTAAAGGAATTACCACAATTCATGATGCAGATACACATGAGGAACATTTAGAGCGCATTAAAACATCAAATATATTTTCACAAACTTCATCTCTTTCAAATGGTGAAACAAATTTAGAGTTTAGTAATGAACCTAATAGTTGGACTTACTCAAGAGCAATTCAACAAGCACTTGTTAAAATTGCTGAAATTTATGAAGATACTGCTATATTTATGGGAGAAGATATGGAAATTGCTGGTGCATTCGGAATGAATATTCCTCTAAAAAATAAAGGTCATGACAATAAATTATTGGACATGCCATTATCTGAAGCAATCATAATTCATTCTGCAACTGGAGCAGCTTTAGGAGGGATGAGACCGATAGCGGAAATTCAATTTGGCGGGTTTGCTGCTTTAGGATTTAATGCTCTCATAAATAATACTGCAATGCTAAGATGGAGATGGGGAGCAGATGTACCTCTTACAGTTAGAATCCCTCTCGGCGGTAAAACTAGAAGTGGGCCATTCCATGCAAATATGATTGAATCATGGTTTGCAAATGATCCTGGATTAATTGTTGTAGCACCATCAAATCCACAAGATGCTTATGATTTATTAGTAGAATCTGCAAAAATAAATGATCCCGTAGTATTCTTAGAACATATTGGCCTTTACGGACTAAGAGGAGGAAAAACTGGTTGGGGTGATTCAATTAATCAAATTGTAAATACTACTGAAATTGAAAAACATCTAGAATCAACCGAATGTTACAAAATTGGAAAGGCTGAAATTATTAGAGGTGGAAATGACTTGACATTGGTAACATGGGGTTCAATGGTGCATGTTGCAATGAAGGCAGCAGAAATTGTTGCAGGAAATGGAATCCAAGTTGAGGTGATTGATTTAAGGACATTAATGCCTTTTGATTCTCAAACTATAATTGAATCTGTTTCAAAAACGGGTAGATTAATCACATTACAAGAATCTCAATGGAATGGAGGATTAGGGCATACTATCCAATCAAGAATATTAGAAGATTGTTTTTGGTCTCTTGAAACAACACCAATCGTTCTTGGATCATTAGATACTCCTGTTCCTTTTTCCCCTCCGCTTGAAGATTATACCATTATTTCTAAAGAGCATGTAGTAAATGCAATTAACATACTTATGGAAAATTAAATTTTATGAAACAAATGTATTGTTTTAATTTCAAACCTTATCACAATAATATAGCAGAAGACTATCAGTAGGGTTATGTCTGATGCTCAAAAGATTGTAGAAAGAACTACAAAAAGAGCAGGTGTTGCAGAATTAATCTCAATTAGATCACCATCAGACAAATCCTTGGCAATTATAATTACATTGTTTGTTCTTATGTTAGTATTACAAGCTCTACAAAATTCAATTGGTGAAATTGTAATAATATTCACAATGTTAATTATCTCTACAGCATTACTCATTCTTTCTGCAGATTTTTTTGTGGTTGGTGCAAAATGTATTGCGAGAAGATTTGGAATTGCTGAAGTCATTATTGGATTAACGATTGTATCAATAGGAACTTCACTACCTGAAATCATGGTAACTGGAACTGCTGCAATGAAAGCAAATTCGGCTTCAGCATCAATGGCAGAACTAGATACTCTTTCAGACTTAGCAATTGGTAATATCTATGGTTCTGTACTAGTACAAATTAGTTTAATTCTAGGCATAGTTGTTCTTTACAAACCATTAGAAGTTCGTCCATCATGGCTTGGAAGAGATGGATTATTGATGGTTCTTGCACTATTATTATTCACATTATTATTATTGACGGGATCCGGATTAAGCCGTATAGAAGGAGCTTTTTTATCACTATTCTATATTCTCTATTTGGTTTATCTAGTCAAAAATAGAAATAAAATTCGTGCAGAAGAAGGTGAATTAGTTGAAACTATCCGTGGTGGATTTGCATGGACGACTACAGCAGCAACAATTATGGTAATTGTTGGGCTTACTATGGCAATCTATGCATCAGAACATCTTATTGAATCTGTTCTTAGATTAGGAGAATCAATGAATTTAGATCAAGGAGCAATGGGTGCAATTATGGGTACCTCTGTTTCTGCAGTTGGAACTTCACTTCCTGAGTTAACTGTAGCACTTCTTTGTGTTAGAAAATCACAAGGAGTAGCCATAGGAGCATTAATTGGTTCAAACATCACTGATCCTTTACTTTCTGTAGGTATTGCTGCAATGATTCATCCTCTTTCTATATCTACTGGAGCTTATTTCATTACAACTGCAATCATAATGCCAATGACTATTCTAGGTATTATTACCTGTACATTACTAATGTGGACTGACTTTAAATTTAACAGAACCGAAGGTATTATGATGATTCTTTATTATCTAATTTTCTTAGCTGCTCTTGTTCTAGATCAACTTGGAAAATTACCCTTTTGAATTATTTAAATGAATTTAATAATTCTCTACTAATAATCATATTTTGAATTTGACTTGTTCCTTCAAAAATCTGTACAACTTTAGCACCTCTCATTCTCCTTGCTACTGGATATTCTTCTGAGTAACCATATCCACCAAAAACTTGAACTGCATCAGTAGTTACTTCCATTGCCATATCTGCAGCAAATCTTTTTGCGTGAGATGCTTCAATAGTATTTCTTTCTCCAGAATCAACCTTCTTTGCAGCCCTCCAAGTAAGTAATCTTGCAGCATCTATTTTGGTTGCCATTTCTGCAATCATAAAAGAAATTGCTTGATGCTTGATTAATGGTTTTCCGAAAGTTGAACGTTCTGAGGCATATTTTAATGCTTCTTCCATAGCTCCTCTAGCATTACCTACTGCATGTGAAGAAATTATTGGACGTGATAAGTCAAAAGCCTTCATTGCATTCATCCATCCATTATTTTCAACGCCACCGATTAAATTTTCCACAGGCACACGTACATCATTAAAAATTACGGATCTTGTATCTGAACAACGTTGACCCATATTATTCTCTTTCTTTCCAAAAGTAATACCTGGAGTGTCTGCATCCACAATAAATCCACTCATTCCCTTATATCCTGCAGATTTATTTGTATATGCTAATACAAAAAACCAATTTGCATAACCTGCACCAGTAATCCACATTTTCTCACCATTAATTACGTAATGATCTCCATCTAATACTGCTGTAGTTTGAATCCCTTGTACATCACTACCTGCAGATGGTTCAGTTACACAATAAGCCGCCAAATGCCCTTCTGAAGCCTTAGAAAGATACTTCATTTTTTGATCTTCGGTACCTCCAGTGATTATTGGATAAGATGCTAATAATGTACTTCCTGCTGCTGTTGCAAAACCAGGGTCCCCCCATGCAAATTCTTCACAAATCAAAGATTCTTCGAAAGTGCCCATACCGCCACCTCCATATTTTTCTGGAATTTTTATTGTGATCAAACCTAATTCAACTGCTTTCATTATTGCTTCTTTTGGAAACTCCCCATTTGCATCCCATTTTTCCGCATTTGGTTTAATTTCATCTTGCGCAAATTCCCTTGCTAATTCCTGTAACATCAGTTGTTCTTCACTAAGTACGAAGTCAACCATGTACCTCCGAAGAGGGCTATACTCAAAAAACCCCCCCAAAAAGAACTTTGTGTTTGTACACTCTCAGAGTAATGTGAACGTAGCGGAAAACACTGTTGCAATCGTTCTTGCCGCAGGTAAAAGTAAAAGATTAGGAGAACCAAAGGCTCTACTACATTGTGGAAATCAAACATTAATTGAATTCATTGTTAAAAGATTGGAAAGCATAGAACTTAAAGTGATAGTTGTAACTAATTCAGTACTTGAAAAATCAATCAAAAAATCACTATCATTCACAAAAGCAACTGTACTAATTCCTAAAAATACGAATTATAGAACTGGAAATGTAATTGCAGGATTAAATATTTGCAATAATCCTGGAAAAATTCTAGTTGTCCCTGTAGACCGACCTGGATGGAGTTTAAACACAATTAAACACCTAATTGAAAATAATGAAACTTCTTGTCCAGAATATGAAGGCAAGGGAGGACATCCGCTTTTGATTTGTAAACAAGATTTAGAAATTTTGAAAAAATCTCCAAAAGATTCTCCACTTAATTCTTTATTTTCAACAAAGAAAATCAATGTAAATGATCCTCATCTTCATCTTAATATTGATACTCAAGATGATATAAAATTACTAAACCATTTCATTGACGAATTTGAATCCTAAATTAGATGAGTCTTTCAATAAAGATACATCCCGCAGGTTATGTGCCCCCGTGTCCTCAGTTGGACTAGTTCAAAATTATTAGAAGGAAACAAGGTGGCAATGGCTACTGTAATCAGTGCAACAGGATCAGTTCCAGGTAAGCCAGGTGCAAGAATTGCAACTACTGACAAAGGAGAAACTTTTGGTACAATTGGTGGGGCTGGACTAGAATTTAAAGTACTCAAAAAGTTGTCAAAACTATTAGAAGATGAAGATTCTGGAGGAATTGTAGAAACTTTTGCATTAAATAAAGGCGCCAAAGGATATGAAATTGTAGCCCTAGATAGCCTATGTGGAGGGAAAGTAACAATTTCTATGGAGGTTGTATCTCCAATGCCAAACATACTACTTTTTGGTGGAGGTCATGTTGCAAAAGCAATAATTTCTATTATAGAACAACTTGGATGGAATTATGCAATTCACGATACGCGTGAAGAATATTCTAACAAAACTGCATTCCCCTCTGCGATAGAATTACATTGTAATACAGTTAGTGAGTTTTTAGAAAATGAAACAAAATCAAAGTTACAACGATTTAGTAATATCTTGTTACTAGGGCACGATTGGAAAGAAGACGAAGACAGATTAATTGGTTTACTCAATATTCTTGGAGATTCTATTAAATTAAGGCCAAAAATAGGAGTTATTGGCAGTAAATCAAAATGGTTATCTTTTCAAAAAGTCGCAATAAAACAAGGTATAGAACAAAATCATTTGGATTTTGTTATTTGTCCTATTGGACTAAACATTGGTGCTCAAAGTCCTGAAGAAATTGCAATAGCTGTGTGTGGTGAAATTATTGCAGACATTAAAAAACAAGATCCTTCAGAACCAAATTGGCGTTTGAAATAGAGGTTATAAGAATGAGGTTCTTTACATTTTCAAGGTTTATGAGGCAAATATTACGTAAAAAACCAGCAAATCTCGAATGGATTCAAAAACAGGGATTGCTAGCAGTAAAACTAGCACAAATTTTTGCATTGAGACCTGATATAATTGGTGATGAAAAATGTCAACAATTACAAAAATTATACCAGCATGCTATTTCTATTCCTTCAGAAAATTTATACAAAACTATAGAAGAAAAAGGTCCAGATAATTTTTTGGAAAATTTTAGTTCAATAGAAGACAAACCTCTCGCAGCAGCATCAATTGGGCAAGTTCACCGTGCTAAATTAAAAACAGGGGAAGAAGTAGTAATTAAATTCATTAAAAGTGCTAATGCATCTACATTTGAAAAAGAAGTTACTAAAATGAAAAGGTGGTTGAAAATTTTACTTATATTTTCACCAAAGTTACGTAAAGTTGGAAATCCAATGGCATTATTAAATCATGTTTCAGACTATACACTAAGAGAATTAGATCTTACAAATGAAATCAAAGGTGCTAGAGAATTAAACAAAATTAAAAATGATGTTTCAGAAAATTTCCCAATGAAATTATTACGTTTTCCTAAATATTATGAGGACATTTCAAATGAACATATATTAGTTTCAGAATTTATTTCTGGTGAATCATTAGAAGAAGGTATCAAAAATAAATCTCTCTCTTGGAATCAATTACTAGAACTATTTCGAATACATGGTGCATTCATGTTTGGTATTGGAACATTTCATGGCGATTTACATCCTGGGAATTGTTTCATAGATAATGATGGGAAATTTGTGTTTATTGATAATGGTGCTATTTGCTATGCTCCAAAGCATGTAAATCAGACATTATTCAATTTTTTCGAACATTTATCCAAACAAGAAATGGATGAAGCATATGATGCATTATTAGATATGAGTGAACATAAAATCAAAGGTAAAAGATTAGAAAAATATCGAAAAGAGATGGCGAAAATTTATTCTGGTTTTGAAGATAAACCAGTTGGTGAACAAAGTCTGACTACAATTATGATGAAAACTGTAAAAACTGCTGTAAAAATCGCAAAAGCAGAATTTGGAGAGGAAGCATTTCCAATAATTCGTGCATTGATGTATTTAGATGGTTTAGTAATAAGAACACATCCTGAAGTTGTTCTAATTAAATCGATGGGGCCTTACCTTAAAGAGTTTAGAACAAATCTAAAATTTGAGAATTAACATGCAATCTTTATGAATTGAATGATGGAGGAGAGAATATGGAGAAATCTGAACGGGCTGATGTTTTAATTGTCGGTGCTGGTCCAGGTGGACTTGCTTCTGCTCTTTTATTAGCTCATTCAGGACTTAAAGTTACTATTCTGGAAAAATCTGACGGAGTTGGAGGAAGAACTAGATTAATTCATAAAGATGGATTTACATACGATAGAGGACCTACATTTTTTCATTTTCCAGAAGTTTGTGAAGAAATATTCGAAGCAATAGGATTAGACGCACATAAAGAACTTGGTTTGATACGCTTAGAACCAAGTTATCGCCTTGTTTTTGGAGAAGGAGGTTCTATTGATGCAACCTCAGATTTAGAATTAATGATTGAAAGAGTTAGGGAATTATGTGGCGAGAAAAATGCTATTGGATTCAAAAAATATATACAAGAAAATAGAGAAAAACTAGATCGATCGAGAAATTGTTTGAATACTCCCTGGACTGGATTTACAAATCTAATAAGTAAACGTGCATTTCGAGTTTCAAAAGTATTGAAACCATGGAGATCTGTAGCTAGCGATTTAGCAAGAATTTTTCCAGACAAGAGAATGCAACTTGCAATGTCTTTTCAAACAAAATATCTTGGAATGAGTCCATTTCATGCACCTAGTTTGTTTACTATTTTGGCATATTTAGAATATGAACATGGTATTTTTCATGCAAAAGGTGGACTAGGGACCATTACTGAAAATATGGCCAGAATTGCTAAAGATCTAGGGGTTGAAATCATATTAAACTCAACTGTTGAGGAAATTTTATTTGATGGGAAAAAAGCAATAGGGGCGGCTACAAAAAATAAAAAATATTTAGCAAAAAGTACAGTAATTAATGCTGACTTTGCAACAGCAATGATTGATTTAATTCCTGAAAAGAAGAGGAAAAAATGGTCAAATAAAAAAATAGGCAATAAATTATATTCATGTTCAACTTTCATGCTATATCTTGGCATTGACAAACTATATGACCAACCACATCACCAAATTTATGCTTCCAAAGATTATGAACAAAATCTAAAAGATGTCTCAGAACATAGAATTACTTGGAATGACCCTTCGATTTATGTTCAAAATGCCTGTATTACTGATCCATCTTTAGCTCCTGAAGGAAATTCAACATTGTATGTATTAGTTCCTGTTCCCAACACATTAGTATCGCTAGGTTGGGAAGAACACAAACAAAATTTTAGAGACTTAATCATTAAACAAATGGAAAAATTAGGTTTTGATAATCTTGAAGAACATATCGTTTCTGAAACAATTGTTACTCCAGAAGAATGGAGTAATAATGATATCTATCGTGGCGCTGTATTTAATTTAGGACATAGTCTAAATCAAATGTTATGGAAAAGGCCCCAAAATAGATTTGAAAAATTCGAAAGCCTTTACCTTGTAGGAGGAGGAACTCATCCAGGTAGCGGCCTTCCAACAATTCTTGAAAGTGGTAGAATTAGTAGTAAATTAATCTGTGCGGATTTAGGCTTGGATCCTGATTGGAACGGAGTTAGTAATTGGTTTGAAGGTATGAAAAAGCCAAAAAATGTAAAAGGTGTTTAAATGGAATTAATCGAAATTTTGTTTTGGATTTCAAATATTAGCATCCTTCCTTTATGGATTCTTATGATTGGTTTTCCGACTAATGATTATACAAAGAAAATTGTTGGAAACCCACTTTGTCTTTTACCAATGTTGATTGCATATTCGATAGCAGTAATTCCAATAATACCTAATTTAATCAAGACATTTGCAACTCAAATGCCAACACCAGAGTTAGTAATTGAATTATTTGATGATGAAAATACAAGAATTATTGGATGGTTACATTTTATTGCTTTAGATACATTAGGAGGAAGATGGATTTGGACTCGTTTTCAATCTCAATCTGCTCCATTAATTAAATCTGCACCTATACTATTTCTTTGTATGATGGCTGCACCATTAGGGATTCTTTTAGGCCTAATGTTGACATATGAAAAAACAATTGAAAACTCAACAAATTAAATCCATTCGGACTGATTTAATCTAACTCCAAAAGATGCTAATGCAAAACTAATCTTACTTGCAAAGCCAAGTTTTAATTTATTTGAAATAATATCTCCTTCTCTTCTATTTGCTTCTTTTAATATTGCATCATAGACTTCACACATTAATCTTGGAGAATATTGTGAATCTTTAGACAATAAAGGTATTAATTTCATGGCACTATTTCTAAATTTTTGTATCTCTTTCAAAAAAACAGAAATGAATTTTTTCCAATTTTTAGAATTAATTGATGGTGCTTCCATTAGATCCGCAAAATCAATTCCAAAAGAGTTTAATTCATCAAGTGGAAGATATGATCTTCCTCTATTGTAATCCTCTTCAATGTCTCTCAAGATATTAACCATCTGAAGAAAAATTCCCATATCTTCAGCAAATTTAGGCGCATCATCTCCTTCATAACCATAAATTTCGATTAGACATAAACCAACAGAAGAAGCTACTTTACGGCAATATGAATACATTTCATCATATGTTTGACAACCAGTATGAAACAAATCTTCCTCCATGCCTAAAATCAATTGGCGTAAATTATTAACATCTATTGGAAATTTTCCTATTGTGTCTGCTAATGCAACAAAAATTGGATCCTTCAAAGATTTAGGATTTGACTCGAGAATATCCAACCTTTCTCTATACCATAACAAAGCCCTGATTCTTTCGTTTAATTCAGTATCACTATATTCTTTAGAATGACCATAAGTATCTTTTAATTCACTAATTTTCAACTTTGTTTTATTTTCAAATACCCTATTACTTTCTATTGATGGAAGCCAATCTCCATCGACAATATCATCAACTCTCCTACAAAAAGCATACAATGCATTTACTGCATTACGTTTATTATTTGGAAGTGATTTAAATGAACGTGCAAATGATGTTGAAGAACGTTTTACAACATACTCACAATAATTGTAAGATTCTTTGATAGATGGCCGGAATCTTTGACTTTTTAGAAATGCAGAGCGGCCCATGAACTGCGTGGGTAAGTAACAGTTTATGAACGATATTATTCATTGATTAAATTCTCTATTCTCTAAAAAAGTGTTCTCTATATAATTTAAGTTCGTCAATACTTCCTCTAATGTCGTCTAATGCTCGATGTCCACTGTTTTTTCTGTATTTTTTACCCTTTGGATACCACCTTCTAGTTAATTCCTTAACTGAAGTAACATCTATTGAACGATAGTGAACAAATTTTTCAAGTTCTTGCATTTGGAAAAAAAGGAATAGTCTATCAGTTCCAATAGTATTTCCGCATAATAATGCTGTATTAGGTTCACAATATTTTGCTAAAAAATCACATGTCATCTGTTCTGCCGTTTTAATATCAATAGATGAACTCCTTACCTTCTCTATCAGTCCATTCTTTGTATGATGTGAAACATTCCATTCATCCATCTTTGCTAATTCTTCTTCTGATTGATGAATTACAATGTTTGGCCCTTCAGCAATGATAGATAATTCAGAATCTGTAATAATACTTGCAATTTCAATAATTTTATTTTCATAGGGATCTAAACCAGTCATCTCCAAATCTATCCAAACTAGCAGATCATCTCTTAACGACATCAACACTGCTGATTGAAGATAGTTTGATTAGTTGTCGGTACTAATCCAATAGTTCGGCATCTTCCTCTTCTTCATAAAAAGATGTAGATATCATTCCTTGTTGAATTCCTGCGAAAACTAATACAATTGCAAGCAATAGCCCGAAAATGGCACCTGAAAGGACTAATACTGTACCAGAATCAAAGAACCCTTGTTCTTCTGAAATTACAACAGGATTACTATCTTGTATCGTTATATGAACAA
>CATFLP010000044.1 GCA_949514915.1 Methanobacteriota archaeon
AGATGCCCATCTATCCATGCCATATCCTGCGGGAACTAATGATTTGTTGTTCTCTAAAAATTCTCCATAACCAAGTAATATTTCTCCAATATCCCATATAGATGCTACTTCTCCCTTTACTTTCATCCATTCAGATTCTTTATCATATCTTCTAAAGTCTCCATTATTCAATAATAACCAAGGCCCTTCAATTTCATCACAAGGGGTAATTGCTGTTGCTTTACCAGGCCGTTCTATTTTCATTTGTGTACCTATTGTTAAGAAATCATCTAGAGCATACATACTAACAGGGTTAATGGCCCCTGCTGCTAAACCTGATGTTCTGCACCTACCATATCTTAATCGGAACCCTCCCGGTGAGGAAGGATCTCCTAATACTGGCCTACCTGCAATAATATCATTCATATATTTCCAAACTTGTTTTATTTTACGTGATTTAAATTTTGGTTTGCAATCGTATATTTCTCCTGCGAGAGTCAGTACTTCTTTTTCTCTATCTAGAGAGAACCCCCAAGCATTTTTATTTGGATTCCAAATTCCCTGATGTTTTTTTGCTTCTAAAATAAAAGTGTCATTCGGATTGCTAGAAATCCAAATTTTTCCATCATCTGTCCAATACAAAACATCATTTGTATCTGAAGAAGATTTGTTGGCAAATTCTGTGATAAAATCCCATCCAGTAACTCCAAGTCTTTCTGTATGTTTGCGTAATTTAGGAGCTTTTAGGCACAATCCTTCTCCGATAACTAACAACACCCCTCCCCTTACTCTTGAATCGTCAATATTACGCACATTTGCATATCCTGCACACTCTACTCTTTCAGTAGATTCTCCATTAATCATAACTGGGCAAGCACGAACAATTCTATCTATTTCATCAGGTGTTGGTTTATACTGTAATCCTACTCGATATAATCCAAATTCTTCTTTGACACGTTCAACTTCGGGAGTAGTAGGAACATAACGATCTATTCCTAATTCTCTTCTAATCATATCTGCAATTAATACTGCTAAAGCCTGTCCTGTGCCTCCAGCCGCCCTTATCGGCCCTGTGAAATAAATACTAAGAAATTCACTACCATCTACATTATTCAAAATTCTAGAGCGAGCAATTCCTTCAAGGGGAGCAACTAAAACAGCCTCAGTTAAAATCGCTAGGCCAACTCTAAGTGCTACATCAGCACATGTTTCTCTATCTTTTTCTAATTTTAATAAAGTTTGAGCAACATATATTGACATTTTTATCGCGGTTGTTTCTCTATCTTTATTCGTTTCTTCGAGTATCTCTCTAATTTTTCCTGCTATTTCTAAACCGTCTAAATAATCTACAAGTAATTTTTCTGTCCTTCCTGCTAAATCTTCAGCTCTTGGAATTTCAATGTGTGTTGAATAATCCAACCCTTTTTTACGTTCAATTTCGGCTATTTCATAACATTTCTGTGTGGCCTCAAGTAGCTGCGCTTCATATTTTTCAACCTGTCTTCGCAGACGTGATGTTGCCCCAGAATTTGCACTCACGACCTCGCTTGAAATCGATACCTTATGAGGAATACTATTCGGATAAGATTTAACGACAGGTTAATACTGCCTATGCACATCAATATGAACTTACAAGACAAAATACGAAATCATCCTAAATGGATAGAGTTAGTTGAACAAGTTAAAAAATTATCATATCTCAAAGGTGAAGATAATGAATTTACACTTGCTAGTGGACGCACTAGTAGCCATTTCTTTGACATGAAACCCCTTATGATGGATCCACTAGGTAGCCTATTATTGGCAGAATTAATGGAAGTATATCTTGATGAATTAGAACCAGAATTTGTTGGTGGACTTGAATTAGGTGCCGTCCCATTAACTGCTATTGCAATTACAGGAAATGCAAAGTCATCAAAAGGAGCAAAAAGAAAGGGTTTCATGGTTAGAAAAGAACCTAAAGGAAGGGGGGGAAGAAAAACTTCAAACCCTCCTGGAATTGAAGGCACTTCGTTGAGTAATGGAGGAAATATCGTGATATTAGAAGATGTAACGACAACAGGAGGTTCTGCAATTAAGGCTGTGAAAATGATATCTTCAACAACTGATTGTAATGTTGTTGGAGTGTTGGCCATATTGGATAGGGAAGAAGGAGGTAAAGAGGCTTTTCTTAAAGCAGGGATTCCTTTTGAGTCATTGCTAACACTTTCAGATATTACAGGTTGATAATATGTCTAAAAACCTACCAGATAGACATATTGATGGTATTTTAAAACAATTATCCACTCCTTGGATTATTGCATTAGAGCGTGCCTATAGGGTTAAAAAAATGAATTTGGAAAACGGATTTATCCTAGACTTGGCTTGTGGATCTGGGATTCAATTAGCAGCTTATTCTTCTCAATTAAATATGCCTTGTATAGGTATTGAGTTAGATGCTGAAAGAGCGGCTGTTTCTGAAAATACGCTTAATGAAATTTTAAATTTTGATATTAATTCTCAATCAAAAATAATTACTGGTAATTGTTTACATAAAGAAAAAATAAATATTGACAAGAATATTCTTTTTTCGCTAATACACCTTGACCCTGCAAGGCCTACAAATATTCAATCTCATACAATTTCAGAAATGGAGCCAAATCCAATTGAAGCTTTAGACATATGGAAAAATAATTTAATAAAAAATAAAGGAGGGGTGATTCTTGATTTATCTCCAAGGTTATCAAAAGAACAATGCATAGAATTAATGGAGGAATTAAAGCGAATTTTACCTGATTTTAAACAAACTTGGGAGTGGTCATCTCAAGGAAGAGGACGAGTTGATAGATTAAGTGTATGGTTAGGCTCTGTGGCAGGAGAAAATACAAAGTCAAGATATGTTAGAAATCATCCCAAAGATATTGAAAAAAGCATAGTTATTGAATCGGAAAAATTACCATGGGAAAAAGAAAATGTTCCATTAAAAAATACAACTGTGGAAGTTGGAGAAATTCTCTCCATCGTTGATCCTGCATTGATATCTAGTGGATTAGAAAATTCATGGGAGGCTATAAAAAATTCTGAGGGAAGATGGATTAGAAAAGAGGGGAGGAGGCCACTTTTCATTCACTCCAATAAAATAACAGATAATGAAGAAATAAATAGTTTGATTTCTGAATCTGGGGTAATAAGATCAATAATTGAACATGACATTAACGAGGGAGTTGAACAATTAATTGAAATTGGGAAAAAACTCGAGTTGAAAACATTGACTCTTCGACTTAAAATTTCACCAGAATTACAACCAATTTTACAATCAAAATTAGACCGTAATCTGATAGATATTGGAGGATTGGGATTTGTAATAAAACTACCAAATAATAAACTTGCAATATGTACAAAAATCTAAATTTTAGGCTATTTTTCTATTGGACCTACGACGCAAAGGAATCGCGCCCTTCAAATAGGGGTGGGCGGTGGGACGCTTTCGCAAACAAATGGTTTAACCATGCGAGGCGAAAAATGAGGAACTAAAATGGCGAGTAAAGACAATGAAGAACTGGGCGATGATTTTTCCTATATTGTACGTTTGAGAAATACTGATTTGGATGGTTTAAAGAGGCTCTCTACTGCATTAACTAGCATCAATGGCATTGGTGCACGTACTTCAACTACAATTTGTCGTCTTTCGGGATTATCTCCAAATCAATTAACTGGGAATTTAACTTCAGAAGAACAAGATTTACTCCGAAATACAATTGAAGAATATGCAATGAATGCACCCTTATGGATGCTAAATAGGCAATGGGACAAAGAAACTGGTGATGAATTACACTTATTCGGTCAAGATTTAGAATTGACGCACAAAGATGATATTACAAAACTTAGATCAATTAAAACATATAGAGGTATTAGACACGCTAATCGTCAAAAAGTACGTGGACAACGAGGAAGGTCCAATGGTCGAGGTGGCCTTACTCTTGGTGTAAAGAAAAAGAAATGAGGTGAAATAATATGGGACATCCAAAATTTTCGAGACCAAAATTTGATACGCCAAAACATCCTTGGAAAAGGGCGAGAATCGATGAAGAACATGATATCTCTGCGAGACATGGTCTAAAAAACATGAAGGAAATTTGGAAAGCAAGATCTCAATTAAGAAGAATGAGACAACAAGCCATGAAATTAATTGGTAAAGTTGATGCATCTCATCCACATTGGATGAAAGAAAAAGACGATCTTTTACAATCACTAATTAGAAAAGGAATTCTTTCTGAAGAATCAACAATTGATGATATTCTTACATTAAATGTTGAAGACATACTAAACAGAAGATTACAAGCAAGAGTTTATGCTAAAGGTTTGGCTTCTTCAATGAAGCAGGCTCGACAATTAGTTACTCATGGCCACATTACAGTAGCAGAACAAAAAATTACAATTCCATCATATGCAATTTCTAGAGAAGAAGAAGAATTGATTGCATATCATTTATCCTCAAAACTTAACAACGAATCTCATGTGTTAAGAGAAATCATAGATGGAAGAGCAAGTGAAGCTACATTTGAAGAAGAAGAAGAAGAAGGGGATACAGAATGAGTCGTAGAGCAATAGTAAATATTTTTTCTTCGTACAACAATGTATTACTTACAGCTACTGATTTGACTGGTGCTGAAACAATTGCTAAATGTAGCGGTGGACAAGTTGTAAAATCTTCTAAGGATTCTGGAGGTCCATTTGCAGCAACTAGAGCTGCAGAGATGTTAGCTGATATGCTAAAAGAAAAAGAATTTACACAATTAATAATTCGTTACAGGGCACCTGGTGGAAATAAATCAACAAGTGCTGGCCCTGGTGCTCAAGCAGCTATTAGAGCATTAACACGTGCTGGAATGACTATTACTCGTATCGAAGATGTTACTCCTATCGCACACGATGGCACTAAGAAGAAAGGTGGAAGACGTGGAAGACGTGTATAAATGGTGAGAAAAATGAAAGTAAAAATAATTTCACAAGATGAACGTAGCATAAAACTCCTATTAAGTGAAACTAATGTATCAAATGTAAATTCAATAAGACGAGCCATAATGACAGATGTACCAAAGATGGCAATAAGCAAGGTTAGATTTGAAATGGGTGTTCGAGGAGAAGACGATAATGGTGAACGTTTCGAATCAATGAGTGCTTTATCAGATGAAGTTATTGCACATAGATTAGCATTGATTCCAATTCCTACATATTTTGAAGATTTCGTATTTCCTGAAGATGATCCTGCAAACCAAGGTTTACCTGAAGACAAGTGGGGATCTCCTGCAAGCAGAATCATATATCATTGTTCAGTACAAGGCCCTGGAAAAAATGATGAAGAAGAATTTAGAACTGTTTATGCTGGTGATTTAAATGTTCTTGGAGATAGTAAATTGCAAATTCCTGAACATTGTAGAGAAATCCCTATTACAGTTTTAGCTAAAGGACAATATATTGAATTCTATGCATATGCCAACTTAGGTAGAGGAAAAGAACATGCAAAATGGGCACCTGCTTCAGGAGTTGGTTTCTATCAAAATGTAAGGGCTGTACTAACTGATAAAAAAGCAGCTAAAGACATTTTTAAACTTAAAATCAAATTAAATGATGGTAAAGTACTCAATGAAAAAATGTTTGGAAAAGATGGTGTTTCAGATATAGAAACTGTTGAGGCAATTCGTAAAGCACTATTATATTCAGAAAAAAATGTAGGTAGTTCTGGTGAATCAGGAATCTCAATGGAAGAAATATCTGGTGAATTCATATTCCACTATGAATCTGATGGTTCTCTTTCAGCAATTGATATCTTTAACCGAGCATGTGAGGAATTAGAATCAAGATTTGATTCTCTTGGCGAACAATTAAAAATTGCATTGTCATAATCCGATTCAGTTATCTTTTGCAACAGATAGGGCATTGTAATGCAACTTAACAGCGTCTCTACTAAAATTGGTGGACATGTGACATTATTATTCAGTATTCAATCAAATAGTGAAGATTTAGATCAACAAGGAAGTCGGGGGGCTGGTCTTTGTGTTGAAAAAGGAGTAGAAGTTAATACTTCAATCGTAAATGGAAATGGAAATATAAAAATTATATCAACTGAAAAAAATCTTTCTTCAGATTTATATCATTTAGTAATAGAACAAATTGGTGACATATTCAAAATCGTTTATGAGTATGATTGGACTTTTAAAATAAAAAGTGATTTACCTTTTGGTCAAGGTTTTGGTTGTTCTGCAGCAGGAGCACTAGGAGCAATTATTTCGGTATTGAAACTCATAAATAAAACTGAAAATATTTTTCAAAATTCACTAACAATAGCTCATAGAATTGAACGTAAAATGTCTAGTGGCTTAGGAGATGTTGTTGCTTTGGGAGCAGGAGGGGTAGAACTTAGATTAGAACCAGGGTTGCCATTCCCTCCAAATAAAGGTCTTATATTAAGTTGGGATGAATCTTTTCCAGTTCTCCTATGTTGGGTTAAAAATCAAGAAAAACATACTTCTGAATATATTGACAATGAGGATTGGAAAACTAAAATTAGTTCTGCGGGTGAACAATGTATCTTAAAATTAAATCAAAAAAAGTGGGATAAATTCACTTGGGGTGAATTATTAGTTCAAGCAAATTTATTTTGTAAAAATTCAGGAATGTTAAATGATTCTAATCGAAAAAACATCATTAATAATATTGATAAAATACTAAAAGAAAAAGAAATTGATTTGGTTTGGAATACAAGATTATGTATGCTTGGTTCCAGTGCAGTAATTGTTCCTACTGATCTAGATAATTATAATGAGAAAGAATTAGAAGATGTTCTTGAGAAAATTAAAGAAAATGGATTAGATGGATGCATTACAAAAATAAATTCAAATAAAATTATTTAATTTAAATTTGTTTAAGTCTTGTCAAATCCAATTGCGACGAATCAAGAAGAATAACTCCTGGAACTCTTAAATTTGCTGAAAAACCATGGCGAAATACTATTGCACCTTGTCCCCACTCCTCAATATAGCGATTCATTTGTTTAATTGTTTTCTTTCTTTGGAAGTTTACATCAGCCCCATAAAAATGTTTAGCATCTACCCAAGCAATTTGTTGACCATTCACAATTACATGATCCAACAATAATAAATCTGGAGTCCTAATCGGTTTTCCATGTTCTTTAGTTTGTTCTGCAACCATTTCTGGTTGCCTTCTAATTCTTACACCTTTACTCTCAAAATGATCACACAATATATCTTCAAATAAGTCTGCTCTCTTTGCATTTTCTGATTGGTTAACATTTGCAACTCTATCTGCTGATTCAGCTTTGATAAATTCTTCTTGGTCTCTTTTATTTAATTTCTTTTCAGGGGAACGGAGTGAATCTTTAATTTTAATTTTAGACCACCCGCGAGACTTTAAAATCCCTCTAAAAATATTCATTGGCGGGTAATCAAAACGTTTGGCGAGTTCAACAATAGATTCGCCCTCATCGTATAACTTTCTTAACTTGCCTAAATTACGTTGTAGGTGATGAAACGAATATACTGATTTTTCTTGCAATATGGCTGATCTAAGAGATAATGCCTGATCTAAAGTAATCTCCATTTTATCTACAAATTTTGCTATTTCATCCATACGCTTGTCTTCTAACCATCCGAATTCCCCTCTCCTAACAACAAAATCTCCTACTTTTTTTTCAACTTTTTTAGGCACTGGGTTTAATTCCCAATCCATCTTAATTGTATTTGGTTCCCATTCCTCTTCTGGGAATGCCATTGGCTTTTCAATCCTAGAAAATCTCTCCTCTGCTCTTGCTCTCGCTTCCCTAACAAAATTCATATTTGCATTGCCTTTTGATTTCGCATTATTTTTATTGCGACCATGGCGTTTATTCTTGCTCACGATTAGCCCTAAAGCAAGCGGCCTATGAACTCGCGGCCCCTCTGGCGGTAAACTAATGGAAAGAAAGCAATATATTGATGTCTTAAGAAGTATAGCAATTTTGTTTATGATCGAAGTTCATACTTCTGCACAGTTAGCACCATCAAATATCTCTGAGGATTCTTTAATTGCATTAATTGTTGCTTCAATAGGGGGATTAGCCGCTCCTTTATTTGTCACATTAAGTGGGTGGGGAACCCAACATAGTTTAATCAATAAATCAGCCAATAATGATTTGGAAAAATCAATTGTATATTGGGCAACAAGTAGATTTATATTTTTAATCGGTTGTCAATTAATTGTTAATTTAATAGCAAGTCATGTTTTTAATTGGTATACTCCTGGTGTATTGAGTCTACTTGCACTATGTACTCTTCTAGCTGTACCACTTTCTAAAATTAAACTTAAAACAAAAATTTGGTTTTTATTATTTGTTTCATTTACCCCAATAATTAATTCATATTTTTTAAATTTAAATGGAGAATGGAGCCATATAATTAATGCAAATTCAACATTTGAATGGTTAGATAGGTTGATATTTAGTGGGACATACCCATTATTCCCCTGGTTGTCATTTTTCTTATTAGGGGGAATAATTAGAGATTCGGGGAAATCTTTGAATTATAAATTAATGAATTTTGGTATTTTCATGTCAATTTCTTTTATTTTATATTCTATTTTAACGAACACTAAATGGGCAACCACCACAGGTGATGCTATGCTAACCTTTTTCCCTGCTAGTATTGCATTTATTATTACTGCAAATACAACAGTATTGATATTATTTATGTTATTACAAAAATTTGAGAGTAAGCTAAAAGCGTCAAAAATAATGAATGGGTTTTCAAAAATAGGTAATTTATCTTTAACAATATATATTCTACATTTCATCCCCTTAAGATTATTAGATATTTTAAATTTGAACGAATGGACTCTGTTAGAAGCAATAATAATAACACTATTTTTTACATTTATTTGGTGGCCGCTTAGTTTAATTCATAATAAATCATTCAAAAAATATAGTTTTGAATCTTTATTAAAACTTGTTTCAGCCAAAAAGAATATACCAAGTACCTCTGTGAGAGAGACATGAGTCATATATCAGAAGGGAATAATATACCTTTAAGGCTAAAAAACAGAGCATCAACCCATGGAAATAATCCAGCATTATATTGGAGCGAAGGGGATGAGTGGAAATCATGCACGTGGTCAGAACATTATCAAAATGTTTGCAAGTTTGGTGGTGCGCTTCTAGCAATGGGATTTGAAGCTGGAGACACAGTTTCAATTTCTGGAAATAATTGCAAAGAATGGATTGTTGCTTGCTTAGGTTCAATGTATGTTAGAGCACTTCCTGCAGGGATTTATCAAACATCAACTCCTGAACAATTTCAATATGTTGCAAATCATATGGAAGCGAAAGTATTAGTTCTTGAAAATAAAGTGCAATGGGAAAAATTTGTTTCTGAAAGAGATGGTTTGCAGACAGTAAAACGTGTTGTAATGATGAATGATATTGAAGAAATTGATGATGAAATTGCAATTTCATTTGAAGATTTCCTTGAATCGGGTAGTTCTCATATTGACAAAGCTAATGAACGTATGATGGAAATAAAACCTGATGATCTTGCATTATTAATCTATACTTCTGGAACCACTGGCCCTCCAAAAGGAGTTATGCTATCACATCATAATCTTGCTTGGACAGTAGAAGGTGCTTCTGAAGTTGTTGGAGGATTAGGCCCTAGTGATAGGCATGTAGCTTATCTTCCTCTTTCTCATATTGCTGAACAAATGTTCTGTATACATGGCTCAGTTTCATTTGGTTTTGCTGTGTGGGTTTGTGGATCATTTGAAAGAATCAAAGAACACCTATTGGAAGCAAGACCAACCTTATTCTTGGCTGTTCCAAGAGTTTGGGAAAAATTCAAAGCGGCTTTAGAATCTAAACTAGGTGATGCTTCTGGACTCAAAGCTAAAATTGTCAACTGGTCAATGAAACAAGGGCTAAATGGCGGATACAAAATGATTGATACAGGTAAATCAGGATTGAGATGGAAAATAGCAAATAAATTATTCTTCACTAAATTAAAAGGCCAATTAGGGCTTGATCAATTAAAATTTGCAGTAACTGCAGCCGCTCCTATTGGAAAAGATGTTTTGGAATTTTTCTTATCTTGTGGAATAATTATTCACGAAGTATATGGGCTTTCAGAAACTTCTGGGCCATTGACATTTAATAGTTCAAAACCTGGTCACAGAAAATTATGTACTGTTGGACAAGCATTCCCTGGAGTACAAATTAAAATTGCTGAAGATGGTGAAATACTTGGTAAAGGTGGAAATATATTCCAAGGATATTACAAAAATGAAGTTGCAACCAACGAGGCTCTTGTAAATGGATGGCTTCATTCAGGAGACATTGGCGAAATTGATGAAAGAGGGTTCTTGAAAATCACAGATCGTAAAAAGGATTTAATTATTACTGCTGGGGGTAAAAATGTATCTCCTTCTAATATTGAAAAAATAATGAAATCGATTAAGGGTGTTTCTCAATTTGTCGTAATTGGAGATAAAAGAAAAATGCTTACTGGATTAGTTACATTAGATCCAGAAGGTGCTGTAACTATGGCTGAAGCAAATAATTGGCCTACAGATATTCCTGCTCTTGCAGAATCAGAAGGTATGAATTCTTACATTAATTCTGAAGTTGAAAGACTTAACAAAGAATTAGCTAAATTTGAAACGATAAAAAGAGTCAAAATTCTTCATGAAGACTTTGATGTAGAACATGGTACATTAACCCCTTCAATGAAAATTAAACGTAAACCGATTAATGAAAGATATGCATCTCAAATCGAATCATTATACCAAAATTAGGATGGAGAAACATGATAATGATTATTGTGGGTGCTTTACTTATGGCA
>CATFLP010000045.1 GCA_949514915.1 Methanobacteriota archaeon
ATATTTGTTGTTGCGGCGGCAGGTAATGATGGTGGCTTAAATGATGATGGGAGAGTTTCAGTTCCAGCAAATGTTCAGGGAGTTATAGCGGTAGGTGCATTAAATCCAGATGGAACATTATGGGAGAAAAGTAGTAGGGGTGATAATTTGGCGGGTAATGGAGAAAGTCCTAGAATGGCACCACATGAAAAACCTGAAATCACAGCACCAGGGGTTAATGTGATTTCTACTTGGATTGATGGAAAATATTCTTCAAGTACTGGAACAAGCGATTCAACTGTTTTTGTAACGGGGGCACTTGCATTATTACTTCAATCAAAACCCACATTAAAGCCTACATGGGATAATACAGATAGAAGTGAATGTATTTCAATAGTAAAAGAAGCATTAATGGAAAGTGCAATTTCGTATCAAGCACAAGCCTTACCTCATGATGATAGGTATGGATATGGTGCATTAAATGCAATTGGATGGATTGACTCAGTAAATGGAAAAGGAGAATGTTAAATTTTGCCTACTTATTTCAAACTATTTTGGGGATGTATTTTAGATAGATTATGTAGTCGGGTATAGTGGTAGGCATGACATCTTCATCATTTTCTCGGAGTTTTTTAATGTGCACTTTAATGATTTTAAGTACAATGTCGGTGGCAATTTCATTTGTACCTGCTGTTTCGGCTTTTAATGAAACAAACGGAAGTCCAGGAAATGATGTGATTAATGGTGTAGAAACATGGAGAAATTCACATACATTAGTTGGTAATGTTACAGTACCTGCTGGAGCCACATTGAAAATTAATGCTGGCGCTAGCATCTCACTTGCTGCAGGTGCAGCACTAATCGTTGACGGTGCAATTTGTGCAGGAGATACTGCTTGTGGAGCAGCAGCAGGAGGTACGATTAGTTTTAATTGGCAAAATCCTGCAGATGAAACACAAAGTACCTGGTGTCTTGATGAGGAATTTAGTTGGGATGCATCTTGTGGTGAAGGTATTGTTTTGAACTCAGGGATTGATGAATCAATATCTTCAATTAAAAATTTAGAAATAAATAATGCTTATGGATATCCATTCAAAATTGGTGATGTAAAAGAATATGCAGCAATGATTTTTGATGGTGCAAGCATTACTGCTGATGGCTTATCCTTTTCCAATGTAAACACATCTAGTGTTTTAGTTACAAATCAAGCGGCTCCTGTTCTTTCAAATGGAGATTTCACAGTCGGTATTGATGAAGAAGGATTTAGAGGCCCTGCAATTTCATCTTATACGGCTGGAAAAAATCCACAGGAACGATTTACTATTTCGAATTCAGATTTTAGTGGAACTGCGGCGGGTTGTCAACAAAACTCAGGTAAATTAACGACACTTTGGGTTACAGATAGTCATGTAAATTTTGACGGATTAACAATGCAACCTAATGCAGAAGGTGCTAATGCAGATTTAGGAATTTTTTTGAGAAGATCAGCTGGAGAAGTACTTAATTCAGATTTTACTACAGAATGTAATGGAATAAATGTTAATTCTAGAAGAGTCATAGAATCTGGAGGTAATGAGATACATTTTCCCATTTACATTAATTCCTCAACATCATTTTCTGCAGAATCTGCTGCAGTTGGAGTTTATCAAAATGGTCTTGTTTATTTAGATACTCTTGATATTAGTGGCCCTGCAGAAGGATCTGGTGTTTCAACATCTTCATCACAAGTATCTATAATTAATTCTAATATCCATAATGTTACTGGATATAATGGAGTGTATATTTATGGAGAATCAGATATCACGATTCATAATACAAAAATAGACACAGTAGCTAGAGAAGGGATTTTGTTGGGAGAATATCATTGGGATGATAGTAATTGGAATACTGCATCTTCTTCTCCAGAGGCAGCTAGATTGAAATTAACTAATAGTGATATTACGAATGCTGGTGGTGCATGTAATTCAAAAACGGTTTATGGAGAAACAGGAAATACTGAAGGAACTTTTGAGTGCCCCGCAGTACATATTTACATGGGTTCGGCGACATTGTGGAATAATTCGATTGTTGATACTGTAGGGGATGGAATAAGGGTTACTGGTGGAATTGTTGATATCAGAAATAATACAGTTAGTGCTGGAGAATATGCCGCAAGAATTGCTAGTTATGATACTAAATATTCATCAGATAGTAATAGAGAATATAATGGTAAATATGGTTCTATAGCTTATTTTTCAAATAATACTTGGAATGTTGATGCTCAAACATATAATATTACAGAAAGTAGAGTTGCAGTGCAATCAGAGACAATACCAGTACCATCAGCAACAGGAGTTTATTCTGTAGGATTAAGATGGAAAGGTGCTGCTGTGAAATGTGATACTAATATGTATACTGATTGCCTAAAAGTACCACCAATGTATAGTAATCAATTTTCAAAATTTGTTTATCCTGAAGACATTCCAATGTCTATTGAACTAAACCCTAATGCAACAGTATTTGCTTTTGCTGATTTAGATATTGGGCTAGAAAATATACACATCGGCAGATTAAACAGTGGTGCTGGCAAGCATCAAAATATAGTTCAACAAGGTGAACTTGTAAGATATCGTGTTTTAGCAAATGGAGATACTGTTTCTAATGCAGATATTACAGTTAGAGACAGTCATGGAAATGAATTGTATAACTTAACTACGGACGAAAATGGAATGACTCCACAAATAGTATTAGCAAGTGATTTCCATATGGATTTTACAGGTTTTGGACCTAACCCAGATGGATTAGTAACTGATCCCTCAGAGAATTCCTGTAATGATGATTTAGATAATGATGGAGATTTACTATTTGACGACCAAGATCCAGATTGTAGTGGTGGAGGTAGAGAGATGTCAACATACTTTATCGATGCATGGAAATTTGACAAAGGTTCTGCAACAGAATCAATAACATTGACTTCTCAAATAGAAGGAGTAATTGACTTGTTAAATCTTGCACCCTCTGTAGATCTTGATATACAATTCCCAGAAAATGCTGCATTCAAGAGATGGGTAAATGTGACTGGTGAGGCATATGATGGTTCTTCAGATAGAGCACCTGGAACTTATAATTCAGATTGGGAGGCATTACTTGGGCATATGGGTACAGTAGACCGTGTTGAAGTTCGTTTACCTGGTGGTTCATGGGATGATGGGATTTTAGCAACTGATACATCTGGATTTAGCGAGGATACTGTTACTCAACAAAATTGGCCATGGAAAAGTTGGTCTTATAATATTGATTTAAGTGACCAACCAGAAGCAGACTACCCTTTCGAATTTAGAGCATTTGATGGTGTAGAATATAGTCCTGTTTTATCTCGATCTTTCCAATTAAATACAGTTACTCCAGATGTTGTGATTACATCACCACAAGATAATTCAGAGCATAGTCAGAATAGTGTATTGTTTAGGGGTTCGGCTACAGATTCATATTCAGGAATAAATTCTCCTGATTTAAACAAGATACACATTAAATTCACGAAAGAAGATGGTTCAACTTTACCAACAGAAGAATTTGTACCTACTGATTGGAATAATTGGGAATATGAATGGGATTTTACTCCTCATCCCTCAGGAGTTTATTCCGTTGAAATTTGGGCAAGTGATTCTAAGTTTTGTAGATATGACGTTGGTGAATGTACACCTGTAGAATTAACATTGACAATTATTAATGAGAATGCAATACCTATTGTAGAGATTTATGGACCCTCTACTGGAGATGTTCAAGGTAGTGAACAAACAAGAATATATGGATATGCAACAGATTTAGATGGAGATGTAAGTAGGGTTGAAGTAAATATTACTCATGCTACAGGAGGTTGGACTAATTTACCTAATATCTATCAATTTAACGGAAATGATTGGGAAACATATTGGGATACTTCTGAGTTAGAACATTTAAGTCAACATACAATTAGTGTAAGAGCTTTTGATGCTAAAGATTACAGCATGTCAAAAGAAGTAACAATTACGATATTAAATCCTGAAGATGAAGTAGATCCTCCTACATTTAATCAAACTGCTTGGGATTCTAGTTTAAGTGGGGGTTCTATAGTGAAAATTTTCTGCGATAAGGGTTCAAAATCACTTGAAAAGTGTGGTTCTGGATTAGAAATGGATTTAAATAAATTCTTTGAACATTCAGGAGATTATCAATTAAGTTATACAATTGCAGGAAATGAAGAAGATTTCAATGAACATGATCAATTTATGTTTAAAGTATTGGAGATTAATCCTCAAACGGGAATACTCACTTATAATCCTGCAACATCAACAATGAGTACATATTATTCAGATGAACTACAATGGAGTTTTATTGGTGTTAAGATTGAAGCAACAGATCAATACCAACAATCAATTACATCTCCTGAGTTTAATATTGTTGTAATTGCAGTAGAGTTTACATTCCAACAATTAAGTGCTGTTGAAGTAAATTTAGAAAATCCAGCAATATATGTTGGAACAGGAAGACCTGGAGAGGTAGTCAAAGCATACATGACCGCTGGAAAGATTTCACTAGGGGAAGTTATAGTAGATGATGAAGGGACATGGACATTAGAAATCCCTCGGTCATTTTTCCCTAATGGGGGAGGAATAATTGATATTGAATTTGAATATGCTAGTGATCCTTATAATGTTGCTAATGGAATAAGTGTTGAGAGTCCTGATCAAGGAATGTCTTTGTGGGTTAAATTATTGATAGGTCTTGCAGTCTTAGTTGCATTATTAGTAGTTTTAGCATATTTCTTTGTTGAATTTGAAGATGAGGATGAGATGGACTTTTCTGATGGGCAAAATAAGACTGATGTTACAGCAGATACTTATGCTTGGGGAAATCATCAGCAGCAACAAATTACTCAAACACCTCAAGTTCAGATGAATACTGATCC
>CATFLP010000046.1 GCA_949514915.1 Methanobacteriota archaeon
AACTTTTGTCCAAGTTAATGGGAATTCATGCTCTTCAGTAACAGTATCTCCAGATGGTAATTTAACATCAACGGAAATTTTCGCTGTTGTTGCTCTATCATCTCCAATATTTGTCCAGTTAATATTTGTTTGAGAAATCGGGTATCCAGATTTAGGAGATAATTGAGGTAAAATAAACGGCCTAGATGCAATATATTGGTCTTCTTCTTCATCAGCATCTATCCATTCAATATATCCTCTACTTACTAAATCTTTGAATTCAAGTTCTCTATTTGATAATTTCATAAGAATTTCATTATTAACTTTCAATGAGCCCCCATCAATAACTAAAAGAGGTCTCAAAATTCTACCTTTATCTGTATTGATAAAAATATCCTTATTTTCAGTATCGTGTCTTATTGAAACCTCAGGTCGTATTCTGCCTCTCCTTCTTGCATTTTTGAATTGGTTTACTAATGATTTTGGCCTTTTATGCAATCCAAAAATATCACCATCTACATGAATCCTAGATCCATCAGACCAATCCTCAGGCATAAATACATCCATCTCTTTCAATTGTAATTTTACGTCCTCAACAGGAACATCTTCAGAAACGTCAATCATTTGTGATGCATTCTTAACCAATCCACAATTTTGACCTTCAGGTGTTTCATTTGGACATAATCTACCCCACTGTGTTGGGTGTAAATCTCTTGCTTCGAAATGTGGTTGACTTCTTACTAATGGGCTTGTTACTCTTCTCATATGAGATAGAGCTGAAAGGAATGTTGTCCTATCTAATAATTGACTCACACCACTACGTCCACCTACCCAGTTCCCTGTTGCAAGTGCATGCATAATCTTAGATGTTAATACGTCAGGCCTTAAACAACTTGAAATTTTTAAATCTCTTTTTCTATTATGATGTCTTTCAAGTTGATATTTCAAATCTCTAGCCAATTGATTCATTGAAACTCTAAATAAATCTTCCATTAAATCTCCAGCTAATCTAACTCTCTTGTTAGCATAATGATCTTTATCATTAGGTTTACGGTTTGTTATTGCCATTTCTAAAACTTGACGTACAATTCTGCCAAGATAAATCGCTTTTTTCATTCGAGCATCTTCTGAATCTCCTAAATGAGGCAATAATTCTCTGTCTAATAATTGTTGAACTCTTGCTTCTCTAAATTCTCTTTGTTGACCTGCAGCGAATTTCTTTTGTAACCAATCCAATGCAGATTCCATATCTTTTGACAATCCATATTCTTCTTGGTCATTTACTTCGTTAATATTGGCAACAATATATTTGAATGTTTCATGCGGACCTGCAATAGCTCGGAAAATCTCTTGATCTTCTTTAATCCCTAATGCTCTCATAAGTAATACTACAGGTATTGCTGTAGTACCTACTGTTGAAATTTTTGCAAGAAGCATTCCATCTCTTCTTTTTTCTACTGTCAATGGTTTCCTTACACCATCTTTTTGTGAAAATATTTTAGCTACTTCAGTATTCTTTGTGTAACGAGTATTAAGTTCTACAGTAACTCTGTTTGGTGCTAAATCTTCTACTGAAATCAAAGCCCTTTCTGTTCCATTAATTATGAAATATCCTCCAGGGTCAAGTGGATCTTCCCCCACTTTTTTTAGTAATTTATCATAAAGATCTGCACTTTCTTTATTTTTCTTCGGTTCAACAATCACATTATCATTATTTTCATTATCTCCGATGTGTGCTGCTCTATAGACGTGTCTTGGATGAACATTACATCTTTCTGAACGTACCATTATAGGCATATTTCCAATTGGGATCTTCTTTTCAGCAGGTCTTGCTTCTCCATCTACGTAAATTGTACAATCCATTAATATTGGACTTTGATATGTTAATTTTCTAAGTCTGCATTCAACAGGAGTTGCTGCATGAGAGGAACCATTTGCTTCCTTAACTACTGGAGTATCTAAGTGAATATTTTTTATTCTTACATAAATTTCTTGATCTATTACGTCAAGTTTGATAATTCCTCCATTTCCATCGTCTGGTTTTTCATCTGTACCAATACGAATATTTTGTACAATTTTTTCCATTCTACTTAATCTTCCATCTCTTGCTGTAATACAATCATCAAAAGATGCTATTTGGTGATTTACCAAACTACGGTCTCTAAAATATGAATCTACTATTTCTTTCATCTTTTCCACTCCTTAACTTCCTTCTACAATTAATCTGTATGCTACAGAAAGGCCAGCTGTTGGGCTTGGCCTAGTTACTCTTACTACTCTATCTGCTAACCATCCTGCTGGAAGACCTGGGTGTTCTTTGTCTTCTTCAGCTGCACGTATTATTTCTTGCCTTTCTTCAGCTTCTTTCAATGCTTGAATTGCAGGATCTGTAATCAAAATTTTAGGCAATAATTCTTTTGCTAATCTCCTAGTACCATCAAAATCAATACGAACTAAATCCCAAGGTGCTAATTCTTCTTCTTCAGCATCTATTGGTACTAATTCGTGATGAGGTACAAGAACATGATTCAAAGGATTAAATTTAATTTCATGCTCTGGCATATCAATTAGATCTATTTCCTTCATACTAATTGTTATTTTTCGACTTTTGTTTCTTCGCCTGTTTGAACCAACTTCTTGTAAAACATTTAGCACAGTCTGAAGCTCTTCATCATCTCTTGATAAACCACAAGCTTTTGCAATGTCGTCACTTGACATTTGTTTAATAGCAGCCATGTTTCTATCGGTTGCTAATTTATGTGCTAGTTCTTCACGAACCCCTAGTTCAGTCAAGCGCTTTTTTGTAGCACTTTTTACGACCATCTTTTCCACCAACACTCATGGAATCCAAAAGGCCAGAAGCATGAGGTGAGCGGGCCTGACGGGATTCGAACCCGCGGCCGACGGGTTAAAAGCCCGTCGCTCTACCTGACTAAGCTACAGGCCCAATTGGAATACATGGGCAGGGGTCCGACCTAAGAGGGGATTAAAAGGCTAACTATTCGTCGCAAAAAACAAGGGCAACAAAAATCATTCAAAAAGGGAGGCTGGGAGCAAGATGGAATATTCAAAAAATGAAATAAAAAGGGCGAATTTTAAGCCTAAATCACATGTTTGGATTTGTCCATTAAATAATAAATATGAATTAAGTATTCCAAATACAGTTTATCCTCCTAGAGAAGATACAAATTTACTTGCAGAAACTTTAATGACTTTTGGAAAAGTTAATGGGAAAAAATTACTAGAAATCGGATGCGGAACAGGAGTAGTTTCAATTTTCGCAAAAACATGCGGATGGGAAGTAACGGGATGTGATATTAATCCTCTTGCAATTGCTACAAGTAGAGGAATTGCCGAAAAATACAATATTAAAAATATTGAATTTATTGAAGGAGGCATTGAACCAAAATTTGAACAAGCATACAATCTTTTTGAAGGTGGGCCATTTGACCTAATTGTATGGAATTTACCATATCTTGAAAAACCCAAAAAACATGAATTATTAGGTCCATTAGAAGATGCTTCTTTAGCAGACATTAGCGAAGGAGAAAAAGGAAGATTACATGAACTACTTATTAAAAAAATAGAAAAAGAAAAATCTTTGAAAAAGGATGGGAAAGTAATCCTAATACATAATGATCAAGGAACATGCAGAAGGCTTTCATCAGATTGCATGAAACTAGGTTGGGCAAGTAGAATTATTAACAATAAAATCTTACAAGATGGAGAAAACTTAATTGCCACATGCATATGGAAACCCTGGGAATTATCAGAAAAAATTATGTTGGATGAAATAGACTCTACTAACTCCTATTCTCTTAACAAAAAATTACCAATTGGCACTCTAGTCATTGCAAAAAAACAAACTAAAGGAAGGGGGCAAAGAAAAAATGAATGGGTTCATCATTCTGGCGGGTGGTGTGGCACTTGGACAATTCCACTTGGCGATTTAAGCCCGTCCATAATTCAAGCAAAAGCAGGATTAGCGGTTCTAGATTCTATAGCTTCAATTAACTCTCAAGAATTACCAACATTTGATTCTATTTCGATGGCTGAATTTTCAATAAATAACATATTTTTGAAATGGCCAAATGACATATTATTCAAAAATAAAAAATTAGCAGGAATATTATCAGAAGCAAAAACACAAGGAAATGAAACTATTTGTGTAGTCGGCATTGGGTTTAATTTAAATGGAACTAAAAATGAGTTGGGAGAAAATATCCCAGATGCAACTACATTGGAAAAAATAACTAATCAGCATTTCGAACCTGATAAATGGGGAAAAATCTTGCATGCTTCAATCGCATCAAAATTTGAAAGAAGAAATGACATTAAAATGATTGATAAATCAAAAACAATGAGGGATTGGTGGCTTTCAATGGAAGAATTCAATAAAACTAATGTTGCAATAATTAATTCAATGAAATATCATGTGTGTTCTCTAAAAGAAGATGGTAGCCTAGGACTTATTTCAATTGAAGGAGCAGAAATAATTTGTGAGGATAGTTTCGACATTTCCTGGGAGCAAAAATCATTTGATTAATTCCGCGTCAATAATTTCTGATTCTTGTGATTTTTCATCGCCTAATATTCCAAAATAAACCCCATATGCAGTTAAACCTATTCCGAGAAAAATCAAAAGGAAATTACTAAATAAATGCTCAGAGAAATTAGAACCTGATTTAATTGTCATTAGAATATATCCCAGAATTAAACTTAATCCAAAAACTAACCCTACATCTGGCAATTTAACTTCTGGAGCACTTCCACCTCCCATATTGCTTCCTAACTGGGCTCAATCATCAATCTGCCGCTGAAAATAGTCATCTAATCTTGATCTTACAAGCCTAATCTTTCCTGATGAAGTTATTGAAAATATATTCTGTTCTAAATCATTAAGTAATTTTTTTGTAACTGCATATTCAGATAATTTTACTTTTATTATACATGATTTTCTAGATTCTTCATTAATATAATCATACAATTTAATTTCCGAACAATTAAGTAATTTTTTAAAATAATCTTTTACAGACTTTATTTCTGTATAATTTTCATCAAATACTACTCCAATCCAACGATGTTTGCCTCTAGCGGCTTTACCAATTTTTGGCATTATATCCATCCTTTAAGGGCGAGTATCTTAACTTGCCGACACTCACGCATAGATTAATGGGAGATATTGAAACATCCAATAATTCTAATATTGG